>NZ_JBFPJH010000012.1:0-37865 GCF_040838255.1 Bacillus sp. C30
ATTTAAACATCTGTATAATACTCATAACTGCGTAGGCAATTCCAGCCCCAATTAATGGACCTACAGCGACTCCATTAAATAAAGCTACAGCTATAATTGTCCCAAAAACAAGTGCGGTTGTAATATGTGGGTCCGTCGTCAATAATTGTACGCCGCCTTTCGCTAACAAAGCGACCGCCACACCTGAGGCTAAAGCAATCCATGCATAATACGATTTCGCTGCTTCTCCGAGTTGTTTAAAGCCTATTTCTCCTGTCGCAATCGGTACGAGCACTGCTATTGTAATGACTGTTACACCAAGGTTAATCCCTTTCGTTTGTAGATAAGGAAAGACTTTATCTCCTAAAAACGTAAACTTCAATAAGAATAACACTCCAATAGCTACAGTAAGCGATTGGTTTTTAGCAATAAGTCCTATAATAAGTAGTATGAATAAAAATAACGTTGACTGACTAATCATGTTTGCACTTCCTTTCTGAAAATAATGAACTCGCTTCCAAACAAAAATACCTTTAAACCTATCGTTATACATGCTATATCGATGCGTATTTACCAATTATAATAAAGAAACAAATTGATTTTCATGTGCATTTCAAAATTACAAACAAGACTTTAACCAGAAAAAAATAAAGCATGCATATACATTTAAAAGCGGATGTCTCTCCTTTCTTTTATAATAAGAAACAGGTAAAATAAAAAGGAGAGAAAATGAAGTTTTTACCATATAGTAGAAGCATCACCAACAAGCTTCTGTAGTCATTAATCCGCTGCAGAAGCAGGCTAAATCCATCATTCCACTATAACATAAAGTGAAACTTTGATCAGTGAATCTCACTAGTTATAAGTTGAACGAATTAGGATAATCCAAATTGGAATGGGAGGTATACATCTTTGAACCGAAACTTACTATATATGATATTACGACTCATGTTTGTCATTGTAGCAACGGTAGTTGGGTTCTATGCATTGCTGTACATGTCAGGCCTTATCTACCCTTTTATTATCGCTTTTGCATTCGCTTATTTGATTAATCCTGTCGTCAATTTCCTTAATCAAAAACTACAATTCCCTCGCGCATTAGCGGTACTCGTTAGCTTAATTCTCGTATTCGGAGCTATCGTTGGACTTGTTACATACCTTGTAACTGAAGCAATATCTGCCACAACGTACTTACTACAAATTGTTACAGTTAAGTTTCCAGATATCGTTGCATTCGCCCAACAATTTGCACTTAATCATATTATGCCTCTCTATGATGATTTAATCTCTAAATTTAATCATCTCGGAGAACCACAGCGATACACTATTACACAAAACATTCAAAACTTAGGCACCGAAGCAACGACACAAATGAAAGAACTTTTAACCGCCATTATAAGTGGGTTAACAAATTTCATTAGTGCATTACCAACAACTTTAACTGTCCTTGTCTTCGTCTTATTAGCCACCTTCTTCATTAGTTACGATTGGCACCGTCTTGCTCATAAAGTAAGAAAACTTCTACCTAATCGTTTGCATGGATACGGAAAAACTATTTTTGTCGATTTAAGAAAAGCTTTGTTTGGTTTTGTTAAAGCGCAACTTACACTCGTATCTATGACAACTATCATTGTACTAATCGGCCTTTTAATATTACGCGTGCCATACGCAATTACTATCGCGATTATTACAGGGGTTGTAGATTTACTCCCGTATTTAGGAACTGGAGCCGTCTTCGTTCCTTGGGTTATATACGTATTTTTCACAGGCGATACTGCATTCGCCATCGGTCTTCTCATCCTATACATCGTCGTGATTGTCCAAAGACAAATCATGGAGCCAAAAGTACTTTCATCTAATATTGGACTAGATCCATTAGCGACACTCATCGCTCTATTTGTCGGCTTTAAGCTCTTTGGTTTTTTAGGATTAATCATCGGTCCAGTCATATTAGTACTACTTAATACATTACACAAAGCTCATGTATTCCACGACTTATGGAAATTCATTAAGGGTTCACCATCAAAATAATATTTCCTAATTCATACACAATAAAAAATCAACTGTAATCAGTGGGAAATTCCCACTGATTATTCACTGTACTTTTTTGTACTACATACATCTATAAGAGAATTTCCTAAAAAAGGATAATCCTCTTATTTTTTTGCATAAAAACGCATATTTTAGGACAAAAATACATTTTTATTCTATATACTTTATAATTATTAATTACATTTATTACTTTTTATGTAAATGAATGAATATACAAAACAAGGCAGATGAACCCTTTAATCAGTAATTTTTCTTCTCCTGTCTAACTTCTGCTCACTAGTCGAATCTTACTACAAGCAAAAAACATCATCCTAACGTAACACTTTTCATTCACAAGAACCCTCTGCATCCTATCGTTTAATAACTAACAAAAATCCAACCCGATCAGGAAGCTAACAATTGACTATAAGTGGCAAATAAAAAAATAACGCGTAGATCGCTATAATCTACGCGTTATTTCTGAACAATAATAGTAGTTCTCTTTCTAAATTTCCAATCAATCCACTTCATAACAGCCGGCTTCAATAAAGCCCTCGTTATAGGAACAACAAAGATAAAACCTATTATATCCGTCACATATCCAGGCAGCACTAAAAGAATACCTCCTACGAATATAAAAATACCATCTAGAACCGCATCACCCGGCATTTCTCCTCTATTTAGCCTAAATTGAATCTCTCTAAGTACTTTAAACCCTTGTCGTTTCGCCAAATATACACCCACAATACCCGTAAATACAATCATAGCGAACGTAGACCATAAACCTATTACATGACTCGACCCTATTAACACCGTAATCTCAATCGCCGGCACTAAAATAAGTAAGAACAGTAACCACTTCATAGCTCGCACTCCTTCATATTTCATTTAAAAGGTTTGAAAGTATCACCCTTGCAAAACCCCTTATAAGCCCCTTAAAACGCTCATACAAGCTTCACAAGGGACAAATAACCCTCTCCCACTAAACATTATAATAAACGTTTTTCAAAGCGATTTCAGGTATTTAAAGCTATCTCTATCCTTTTTTGTGTAAAAAAAAGAGAAGGACTCCGATCCTTCTCTCCGTATTACTTCTTATAGCACTTCCGCATGTCCATTATAAACAATTCCGCGTGCTGCATCAACTGTTACTTCTTGGCCATTTTTTAAAGTTGTTGTTACGCCGTTTACACCAACGATAACAGGAATACCGATTGATACACCTACAACAGCTGCATGGCTTGTTAGACCGCCTTCTTCTACAACTAGAGCAGCAGCTTTTTCAATTGCAGGAATCATATCTTTATCTGTGCTTGTTGTAACAAGGATATCACCTTTGTTTACGTTCGCTACAGCTTCAGCAGCTGTTTTCGCTACAACTACTTTACCTTTTGCAGATTTACGACCGATTCCTTGCCCTTTAGCAACTTTTTCACCAACAACGTGGATTTTCATTAAGTTTGTTGTACCAGTTTCAGCAACTGGAACACCAGCAGTGATTACTACAGTATCTCCAAGTCCGATTAGACCCGCATCCATACCTGTTTGAATTGCTGTATCTAACATTTCGTCAGTAGAAGCTGCACGTTTCTCAGACATAAACGCTTGAACACCCCAAACAAGTGCAAGACGACGTCCTACTTGCTCGTCAGATGTTACAGCTACGATTGGAGATTTCGGACGGTATTTAGAGATCATTTTCGCAGTATGTCCACTTTCTGTTGGAGCTACGATTGCAGCTACATCAAGAGCAAGTGCTGTGTGCGCAACAGATTGGCTAATTGCATCTGTAATTGTTGGTGTGAACTCTTTAATACGTTTTTTGAACATATCTTCATATTGTAATGATTTTTCAACACGTACCGCAATGTTAGCCATCATCGTTACAGCTTCTACAGGGTATTGACCCGCAGCAGTTTCACCTGAAAGCATGATTGCATCTGTTCCATCGAAGATTGCGTTTGCTACGTCACTTGCTTCCGCACGAGTTGGACGTGGGTTACGTTGCATAGAATCTAACATTTGTGTTGCAGTAATAACTGGTTTGCCTAATACGTTACATTTTTTGATTAGACGTTTTTGTACTAATGGTACTTCTTCTGGTGGAATTTCTACACCCATATCACCACGAGCAACCATTAAACCGTCAGAAACTTCTAAGATTGAATCGATGTTGTCGATACCTTCTTGGTTTTCGATTTTTGGTACGATTTGGATGTATTGAGCGTTATGCCCTTCTAATAATTCACGAATTTCTAATACATCAGATGCCTTACGTACGAAAGATGCTGCGATGAAATCAACTTTTTGCTCGATACCGAAAACGATATCTTGCACGTCTTTTTCAGTGATACCCGGAAGCTTAATGCTTACGTTTGGTACGTTAACACCTTTTTTATTTTTTACAGTTCCGCTGTTTAATACTTTTGTACGGATGTTTCCGTCAGCTTTCTCGATTACTTCTAGTTCGATAAGACCGTCATCGATTAGAATACGAGAGCCTGGATCAACATCATCATAAAGGCCAGCATAAGATACAGAGAACTTCTCTGCAGTTCCTAATACTTGTTCAGTAGAAAGAATTACTTCTGCACCTGTTACAAGCTCAGCTTGTCCGTCTACGAAGTCATGTGTACGGATTTCTGGACCTTTTGTATCAAGTAAGATACCAACTGTTTTACCAGTTTTCTTTGAAGCTTCACGAATATTTTTAATACGAGCTCCATGCTCTTCATGGCTACCATGAGAGAAGTTTAAACGAGCAACGTTCATACCCGCTTCCATTAATTGCTCTAATTTCTCAATACTTTCACTAGCAGGACCTATAGTACATACAATTTTAGTTTTACGCATATTGCACCTCCGAAAATTATGAAACCGTTCCCAAATACAAGGCATTAAGCCGATTAGATAGATAATTCTTTAGATAATTGATACATATCTTTATCGATTGTATGCTTTTGAGCTAACGCTTCGATAATGTCATGATCAACAAGTTTATTATTTTGAATACCAACACAACGTCCGCCATTACCAGCAATTAATAATTCAACTGCTCTTGCGCCAAGACGACTAGCTAATACACGGTCTTGTGCACTTGGTGATCCACCACGTTGTACGTGACCTAATACAGTTACACGAGTATCAAAGCTTGTTGCTTCTTCAATGTGCTTACCGATGTCAATTGCACTTCCAACACCTTCAGCTACAACGATAATACTGTGCTTTTTACCACGTTCACTACCGCGTTTCAGACGAGCGATAACATCTTCCATGTCATACTTTTCTTCTGGAATTAAGATAGTTTCTGCACCATCAGCTAAACCAGCCCATAATGCGATATCTCCAGCGTGACGTCCCATTACTTCGATAACATATGTACGTTCATGAGATGTAGCTGTATCACGGATTTTATCAATTGCATCAATAACAGTGTTTAAAGCTGTATCAAAACCAATTGTGAAGTCTGTTCCAGGGATATCATTGTCGATTGTACCTGGTACACCTACACATGGGAATCCTTGCTCAGTTAGTTTTTTTGCGCCTTGGTACGAACCATCTCCACCAATAACGACAAGTCCTTCAATACCATGTTTCTTTAATTGCTCGATTCCTTTTAGTCGTACTTCTGGGTCTTTAAACTCAGGACATCTTGCTGTATATAATTTTGTACCACCACGGTGGATAATATCGCCAACAGAACCAAGTTCTAATTTTTCAATATGACCAGAAATTAAACCAGCGTATCCATGGTAAATACCATATACTTCAATATCATGGAAAATCGCTTTACGAACAACTGCACGAATGGCAGCATTCATACCAGGTGAATCTCCACCACTTGTTAATACACCAATACGTTTCATTTGTACTCACCTCATAAAGATTATTTGCCTTATAATAAAATAACACGAAAAAATACAAAAACACAATGGAGAAGATGTGTCTTTTCATAATAAAAACGTGCATTCGCGAAGAGGAACGCACGCTTTTCTTATTTTATCCCAATGGAAGCGTTTGAAAACGAAACTTGCCCAATTTTCATATATTTTTCATAACGTTTTTCGATTAATTCATCTTTCGAAATTCCGCTTAATTGTTCAAAAGTTTTCTTAAGCATTAAATCTATATTTTCTGATTGTTTCAAAACATTACGATGTGCTCCGCCTTTTGCCTCTGGAATAATTTCGTCAATTACACCTAATTCTTTCAAATCTAATGCTGTAATTTTCATCGCTTCTGCAGCTTCTTTTGCTTTACCAGCATCTTTCCAAAGAATCGCCGCCGCACCCTCTGGTGTAATAACAGAATAAGTGGAATTTTCCAGCATATGAATGTAATCTCCTACTCCAAGACCTAACGCACCACCACTACCACCTTCACCGATAACGATACAAATAACAGGTACAGTTAAACCCGCCATTTCAAATAAATTACGGGCAATTGCCTCACTTTGTCCACGTTCTTCAGCTGCTTTACCAGGATAAGCTCCCTTCGTATCGATGAAACAAATAATGGGACGATTAAACTTTTCCGCTTGTTTCATTAGACGCAGTGCTTTTCGATATCCTTCTGGATGAGGCATCCCAAAATTACGACGAATATTTTCTTTCGTATCTTTTCCGCGTTGGTGCCCAATTACAGTTACGGGCATCCCCTTATATTTCGCAATGCCGCCGACAATCGCTGCATCGTCGCCAAATAGGCGATCTCCATGACATTCAAAAAAATTAGTAAATAAGTGCTCAATATAATCGAGCGTTGTCGGTCGTTCTGCATGACGAGCAATTTGAACACGGTCCCATACTTTCATATTGCCGTATATATCTTCCTCTAGTTTTTCTAGCTTGTCTTCCAAAATACGAATCTCCTCACTGAAGTCCATCTGGCTGTTTTTCGTATAGTCTTTCAGTTCACGGATCTTATTTCTTAGCTCAACAACTGGTTTTTCAAATTCTAGCTCTGCCATACAGCCATTTCCCCCCCTTGATGAACTTCTAAAATCTTACGGAGTGATTCTCTCATATCATCACGATGCACCACCGCATCTAATTGACCGTGCTCTAGTAAAAATTCTGCCGTTTGGAAATCTTCCGGCAGTTTCTCACGCACTGTTTGTTCAATTACGCGTCTACCAGCAAATCCGATAAGTGCACCTGGCTCTGCCAGATTGTAATCACCAAGTGAAGCGAAACTCGCTGAAACCCCGCCCGTCGTTGGGTGAGTCATAACAGAAATAAATAACCCTCCTGCATTACTATGCTTTTTCAAAGCTACGCTTGTTTTTGCCATTTGCATTAAACTTAATATCCCTTCTTGCATACGAGCACCACCCGACGCAGTAAAGATAATAAATGGAACTTGTAAGTCGTATGCCTTTTCAACCGCACGGGCAATTTTCTCTCCTACAACAGAGCCCATGCTGCCCATTCGAAAACGAGAATCCATTACTGCAACAACAACAAGCATGTCATCAATTGTTCCTTCACCAGTTACAACCGCTTCATTCAATTTAGTCTTCTTACGATCGTTTTCTAGTTTCTCTTCATATCCCGGAAACTCAAGTGGATTTAGTGAAACCATCTCTTTGTCATACTCACGAAATGAACCTTCATCCAATATACTATCAAGGCGTTCCCATGCATTCATTGGATGATGATATCCACAATTCACGCATACTTTTAAATTTTTAAGAAGCTCTTTCGTATACATGATTTTTTTACATTTCGGACATTTTGTCATAACGCCATCTGGTACATCTTTTCGTACTTGTTCTGAAGGTATTGCAGCGTACTTTTTCTTTTTCACGAATAAATCTCTTAGCACAATTTGACCCCCTTCATTGAGAGCTAAGGTTAGCGTAAGAAGAAAATGGGGCTAACACCAATGTTTGATGTTAGCCTTATCTTCTCAATCTGTCTAATAACCTCTCTCTTTACGTTTAACTTTAACCGCTATGCGGTAGAATGTTTGTCATAACGTGTCATGGTCATTTCGACAAATTTTATACATTACGAGTGAAACTGTATATTCTCTACTAATTCATCGTAAATTTTTAACGCATCATTTTCTTGTTTCACTTCCAAAGTAGCATAAAGCTTTCTATACATTTCGATAGAATCTCCTGAAACTTCACAAGAAAGAGTTGCAACGTAATCATTTACGATCATCCAAATGCGATAGAGTAAATAATTATTGAATTGTTCAATAATTGTTTTAAAGAACGTTTGATGAAGCACCGGAATTGAGCTTTCATTTTCTTCAAGCACTTGGTGTAATTTACTTAGTACTTCAGAAAACGTTTCTTTCGGTAAATTACATACAAGTCGAATCATATCTTTCTCAAGCAATCGTTTTGTTTGTAATAAATCACGAATTGTTTTCTCATCTTGCAGCAAGAACGGAGCAATTAATTGTACAAGACCGTTATCGTAAAAGTTTCGAATAAACGTTCCCTCACCACGTCTCGTTTCAATTAATCCTACCAGTTCTAACGCACGTAATGCTTCTCTTACAGAGGAACGTCCAACATTTAAGCGTGAACTTAACTCACGCTCAGATGGCAAACGATCCCCTGCTACTAAACAATCCTCTTCCATAATGGAACGGATTTTTTTTACAATTTCGAGATATACTTTTGTATTTGATGATGTCAATGGAAATTCCTCGCTTATTCTTTACCAATCAGCGCTAATTGTTTTGTTTTCTCAGCGACTTCATTTGGATCTACTTGACGGCGAGCTACTCCTGTCTCCATTGCTGCTTTCGCAACGTAAGCCGCTACTTGAGGCGCTACACGCGCGTCAAATGGTGCTGGAATGATATGATCTGCATTCAACTCATCCTCTGATACAAGCTCTGCAATGGCCTGTACAGCTGCCATCTTCATTTCTTCATTAATTTGTGTCGCATGTACATCAAGTGCACCGCGGAAAATACCTGGGAACGCTAGTACATTATTTACTTGGTTCGGGAAGTCAGAACGACCTGTTCCAACAACAGCTGCGCCCGCTGCTTTTGCCAATTCTGGCATAATTTCTGGAACTGGATTCGCCATTGCAAAAATAATTGCATCGTCATTCATTGTACGAACCATCTCTTCAGTTAATGCACCTGCTGCAGATACACCAATGAATACGTCCGCACCTTGTAAAACGTCAGCTAAAGAACCTTCTATACGACTCTTATTTGTATATTTTGCAACTTCATCTTTCACCGGATTCATACCGACAGGACGACCTTCATAGATTGCACCTTTACGGTCACACATAATAACGTCACGTACACCATAGCGATATAAAAGTTTAATGATTGCAATACCTGCTGCACCTGCACCATTTGCGACAACTTTAATGTCAGACATTTTCTTTCCAACTAACTTCAGCGCGTTCACAAGGCCTGCTACTGTTACGATAGCTGTTCCGTGTTGATCATCATGGAATATTGGAATGTTTGTCTCTTTTTTCAAACGCTCTTCAATAACGAAGCAGTTTGGCGCTGCGATATCTTCTAAGTTTACACCGCCAAAAGTTGGCTCCATTAATTTTACAGTTTCAACAATTTTATCTACATCGTTTGTATTTAAGGCAATCGGGAATGCATCTACACCAGCAAAGCTCTTGAATAATACAGCTTTACCTTCCATTACTGGAAGAGATGCTTCTGGTCCAATGTTACCAAGACCAAGTACAGCCGTTCCATCTGTCACAACTGCTACCATATTTCCCTTCATTGTATATTCATATACCTTACTTTTATCGTCATAAATTTCTTTACAAGGCTCTGCAACCCCTGGAGAATATGCAAGACTTAAATCTTTTGCATTTTCTACTTTTACTTTTGATACAGTTTCTAATTTTCCTTGATGCACTTTATGCATGTGAAGTGCTTCTTCACGAAGTGTTGACAAACTATCCACTCTCCTCAAATTATGCTTGCTGATATCAATTTCTCCAAGTGGTCTGACCACGAACACTACTACTATAATAATCGAAGTGTAGGGAAATTGTCCATTATATTTTCACAACGACATTTTCGTCACCGACAATTTCACGAAGTGCTCCTAGACATTCTTCACTTGGATGAATCGATAAACTTCGAGATAATTGTACCATTTTATGTTCCTTTTCATAATAAATTAGTACTTTCGTAAAACCTGAATAATCAAACAATATTTTCGTAACTTGATTTACAAGCTTTTTTTCATATTGAGACGGCAATTTCACGTAAACAGACGCTTCTTTCATCCCTTCATAAACAGCCATTTCTTCTAGCGGATATAGTCCATTCACGATCCATTGCAACTTATGATTTCTTTGCTCGATCGTACCATCAACTAAAACGATTGCACCTTCTTGTAACCTGTCTGAAAAATGTATATACGTTTCTGGAAAAATAACGGCTTCCATTTCATCATTTTGATCACAGAATGTAATAAACGCCATCTTTTGCAACTTTTTCGTACGAATAACTTTCACACTTGTTATATATACGATCGCTCTTTGTACTTTTTTCTTATGTCGCATCGCCTGAGCAAGAGATGGAATTTCTAATTCTTTTCCTAGTTCCGCATACTGCGCTGTCGGATAGCTAGATAAATAAAAACCGAGTGCTTCCTTCTCTTTATTTAACTGTTCAATAAAGGATAGCTCTTCTCCTTGTACGTATTTTGATTTCGGAACAGCATCCCCTAAATCAAAATCACGTGCAAGATTTGCATACTCCAACGCTCCTTTAAGACTTCTCCATAACGTCGTCCTCGAAACACCAAAACCGTCAAAACAACCAGACCAGACAAACGCTTCTAAATTTCGCTCTGTTACAAATTTTGATGGCATACGAAGACAAAACTCAAATAAATCTTCGAACATTTTTTCCTCTCGTTCTTCGAGTAATGCCGTCACGGTAGCCATTCCGATATTCCGAATCGAAAGTAAACTATATCGAATCGCATTCCCTTCTATTTGGAAGTTGTAACCACTTCTCTGAAGAGACGGCGGTAAAACGTGAAAATCTTTCCGCTTCGTTTCTCGTACATACTGCACAATCTTATCTTCATTTCCAATTGCACTTGATAATAACGCAGTCATAAATTCCAGCGTATAATTTGCTTTTAAATATGCAAGCTGATATCCGATCATACTGTAAGCTACAGCGTGACTTCGGTTAAAACCGTAATTCGCAAATCTTACAATTAAATCATAAATTTGTTCTGAAGATGTCTCATTGTATCCATTTTCCAAACAACCTTGAACAAAATGCTTACGTTCTTGATCTAAAATATCACGATTCTTTTTACTCACTGCACGGCGCAGCAAATCCGCTTCTCCAAGCGAAAATCCAGCTAACTTCGATGCGATTTGCATAATTTGTTCTTGGTATACAATTACGCCGTATGTTCTTTCTAAAATCGGCTTTAAATCCGGATGTAAATATTCAATTTGTCTTTTCCCATGCTTCGATTCAATAAAGGTTGGAATTTGTTCCATCGGTCCTGGTCTGTATAACGAGTTAACAGCGACTATGTCTTCAAATTCATTCGGTTTTAACCCACGAAGTACATTTCGCATACCACCTGATTCAAGCTGGAATACACCTGTTGTATCCCCTCTTCCTAACAATTGAAACGTCTTTTCATCTTGCAGAGGTAAATTTCTTATATCAATTTGTTTCCCAGTTTTTTCAACAATAAATTTTATAATATTTTCAAGTAACGTTAAATTACGTAAGCCTAAAAAGTCCATCTTGAGCAATCCAAGTTCTTCTAATGCATCAGCTGGATATTGCGTAACATAAACATCGTTATGCCCTTCTTGAATCGCTACACTTCCCGTTAACGGTTCTTGGCTCATAATAACGCCAGCTGCATGAATAGACGTATGACGCGGTAATCCCTCTACACGTTTTGCAATTTCAAACACACGCTCATGTAACAGATTCCCTTGTATAAACTCACGGAGCGATTGCGATTCCTCATATGCATCTCTTAACGTTATACCAAGCTTTGATGGGATAAGTTTTGAAAATATGTCAATATCTCTTGGCAGGAGCCCCATTACACGAGCAATGTCTCTAATTGCGGCTTTCGCTGCAAGAGTTCCGAACGTTACAATTTGAGCAACACAAAGCTGACCATATTTATCTTTCACATATCGAATCATCTCATCACGTCTTATATCTGGAAAATCAATATCAATATCTGGAAGTGTCACACGTTCAGGGTTTAAAAACCTTTCAAATAATAATTCATATTCAATCGGATCAATATCTGTAATTTCCAATACGTAAGAAACGAGTGAACCAGCTGCCGATCCACGGCCTGGCCCAGTTAAAATATGATTTTCATGTGCATATTTCATAAAGTCCCATACGATGAGGAAATAATCGCTAAATCCCATACGAGAAATAACATTTAATTCATGATCCAAACGTCCTATATGCGCTTCTTTCGGCGTACCATAGCGTTTCTGCAAGCCTTCTTCACAAACACGGCGCAAATACGTATCATTCGTCTCGTTAGATGGAACAGGAAATTTCGGTAATTGATTTACATGAAAAGGAATTTCTACTTGGCAACGTTCCGCGATTGTTATTGTATTTTGAACCGCTTCCTCAGCATGAGAAAATAGTGCTCCCATTTCATCCGATGACTTTAAATAATACTGATCCGTTTTCATTCTCGGTCTATCTGGATCAGTCATTTTCGTTCCGCCTTCAACAGATAATAAACATTCATGAACAAGTGCGTCACTTTGATTAATATAGCGAACATCATTTGTTGCAACGACTGGAACGTTTACCTTATTAATAAATTCAGGCAGTTTTTCTTGTAAAAGCAGTTCATCTTGAATTGCATGATGCTGCAAACTTATATAAAAATTGCTGAACATATTTTGGTACGTATGAGCTACTTCTTCAGCCAGACTCTCTTTGTCTTCTAATAATAGCTGTTCAATCTCTCCGTCTTTCCCTGGTGAAATTGCAATTAACCCTTTCGCATAATGAGCAAGCCACTTCTTCGGGATACCTTCTTTTGACTTCGTCATAATGCTGCTAGAGATCTTTAATAAATTTTGATAGCCTATTTCATTCTCAGCAAGTAAGACAAGTGGATAAGACCTTTCTTCTTCTTCACTAAAAATAGAAGCTGTTAAGCCGATAATAGGCTGTATACCATTTTTCTTGCATGCTTTATAAAACGGAATAACTCCATACATAACATTTTCATCTGTAATGGCCAGCGATGAAAATCCAAGCTCTTTCGCCCGAATGACAAGCTCATCAATTTTACAAGCACTTTTTAATAAACTAAAAACGGTTTGACATTGTAAATGCACAAACTTCACTGTTGTACCCTCTCTTTACCTATGTGACTACTTTTATTATAGGTGATGAGGAAAGCGGAAATCAAAACATACTTCTCATACTTTGTCCATATATATGAAGAAGAAAGGGGAATGACGATGGATGTAAGAGAACATACTTTTTTCTCTCTGCTTATTATTAGTTATTTTATTGCCTTTGGAGTTATACTTGGTGGTTCATTAATTGGCGGATTTGGTGCATTTCTCATCGGAAAACCAACTCTAACTTATATTAATCAATTCGCCCAAAATTTAAGAATTTGGGCACTCGTTGCAGCAATTGGCGGAACGTTCGATACCTTTTATAGCTTTGAAAGAAGCTTCTTTGGCGGAGATATGAAAGATATCGTAAAACAAATTCTCCTTATTTTTTTTGCAACTGGCGGTATGCAAACTGGTCTTATTATTATTAAATGGCTTACACAGGAACATGTATGAGAGTACCCAGTGCCAATACAGCCAAAAGGTGGTATTTAGTTTTAGCTGGCGCTGCTGTTGGAGGAGTGTTGAGCTGGTTTGTTTTTTTGTACATATACGGTGTTTTTCAAGAAGAACAAACTAGCAAAATAGCAGAACAAAAAGAAATTATCGAAAAACAAGAAGCAAAACTCCACGTCCTTCTCGAAGACCAAGAGAAATTGAACACAGAAAATAAACGGCTCTTAACAATTCAAGAAATCAAAATAAAAATTATAAATCGAAAAAAATATGATTTAGACAATCTTACACTTGAAAACATGACCACTTCTATCCATAATGATCTCCAGCATCTTTTAACGAAAAACATTCAAAGCATCGCAAAAAATAAAGACCTGCTCAAAAAAGTCATCGAAAATAAAACGTACAAACATTACGATCGTATATACCGCTTTAAAGTAGACACAGTCTCTTTTGATACCGTACTTGAAATTAGCATTGATATAGAGAAAGAAAAATAAAAAAAGGAGGGCTTCAGCGCCTCTCCTTCTCTTTCATTCAACATACAACTTCTTATTTACACAGCTCACGTAAATCAGCAAACAGGCGATCTGCTTCTTCCCAAGAAGATGCTTTTGCACCAGAAGCCATCGGATGTCCTCCGCCATTATATTGCATTGCTAATTTATTAATAACTGGTCCTTTTGAACGAAGACGAACACGAATAACATCATCTTCCTCTAAAAATAGAACCCATGCCTTTAATCCATCAATATTACCAAGTGCTCCGACAACACCAGATGCTTCAGTAGAAAGTACATCAAACTCTTCTAGTACCTCTTTCGTTAATTTAATGTACGCTGCACCTTCTTCTACCATCGTAAAGTTTTGTAAAATATAACCGTTTAAACGAGCAATTTTTTCTTTCGTTTTATACATTTCATTGTATAAATCTGTGAATTTTACATCCATGTCAACGAGCTCACTTACGTAACGAAGTGTTTTCGCTGTTGTATTTGGGAATAAGAAACGACCTGTATCTCCAACAATACCCGCTAAAATAAGGCGAGCTGCTTCCTTTGAAATCGTTAATCCTTTATCTTTTCCATAACTGTAAAATTCATAAATCATTTCACTTGTAGAACTTGCTGTCGTATCCACCCATGTAATATCTCCGTACGGGTCTTCATTCGGATGATGATCAATTTTAATTAACATCTTTCCTTTTGCATAACGCTGATCACAAACACGCTCTTGATTCGCTGTATCACAAACGATAACAAGTGCATCTTCATATACACTATCTTCAATATCATCCATTACTCGTAAAAACGATAAAGAAGGCTCGTTGTACCCAACCATATAAATATTTTTCTCTGGAAACGATTCTTGCAGAATTGTACCAAGTCCGCACTGAGAACCTAACGCATCCGGATCCGGACGTACATGACGATGAATAATAATTGTATCAAACTCTTTAATTGCTCCTAAAATTTGCTCATGCATATGTATAATCTCCTTTTTATTCAACTTCTTCATTTTATCCCGCATTAACGTGTAGTAAGACTCCCACCTCAAAAGTATTAAAAACAATGGGGCAAAATTAATTTGGAGCCTGGATGCACGTAAAAGCCCGATTGGTGAGGGCTAATAATTAGTACGTGGGATCTCCCCACACTAATTAAAGTTTCACTTTATCCCCCATTATAACGGAAAACATTTCATACATGCGAACAATTGCTTTATAATAAAAGTTAGAAAGTTTAGATTTTTCTTTTTTCTAAATTGTTATTTTTATACCAATCGATAGGAGCGTGTATTATGCCAATATTCGTCTTTTGTATTATCATCTCATTTGTGTTGTACCTCTTCTACAAAACAAAGTTCTTTCGTACAAACCGTCCAATGGAGAAAGGTTGGCTCTCAGGAAAATCCGCAATGGCACTCGGCTTATTCGTCCTATTCTTTGGGATAAACCAATTCTTTTTAGAACTTTCAACTGCACGCATTATCGTTGGTGTTTTGTTTATTTTACTTGGCAGCGCGAGTACATTTAATGGATTCCGCCAATATAAACATTTTCTACCATTAGCAGTCAAAGAAGCCGAATCTTATAAAACAACGTAAAAAAGCATCAACATTGTGATGCTTTTTTACGTCCCTTCACTTTCAAAATCATATATGCAACAAACGCAGATGGTATATTAAAGGGATTACCTTGCACGTGAAAATGTAATTGTTCTTCTCCAAAAGACATCTGTTTGTATAGTTCTTGCTGAGATAATCCTGTTCGTTTCTTTTTTTCATTTAATCCTTGTAAGTATAAGTATTGAATTGGTATCATCACAAGGAAATAAAAGAGTTCGATACCACCAAAAAAGAGTAATTCTGATGACATATTGCATCCCCCTTCCGACATCCATTATCTTACAATCTAATTATATCATAGTATACAATCTAAACGAATTAATATTCTGTTTTTTCTAATTATACAATCATCTCTCCTTACATATATTTCCCGCTAAAACTCTTCCACATCTTTAGCAACAGCTTCCAAACCCAATAAAACAAAAAAGATGGAACAAACCAAAGCGATTTGTTCCATCTTTTTATTTATCGATCAATTGCACCATAAGTAATGCTTTCCCGACAACATTACCTTCATGATGCACTTCTACATCAATCTTACCAAATTTACGCCCAATTTCTAATACTTTCGGATGAACTGATACAACATTATCAATTTGAACTGGCTTAACGAAATAAATGGTTAAGTTTTCAACAATTAAATCGCTCTTCTTCTGCGCACGAATGACACGGTTTGTTGCTTCTGTCACAATTGTTGTGAATACACCGTAAGATAACGTCCCGATTGAATTCGTCATTTGTGGCGTCACTGAAAATTGATACAAATGCTCATTTTTCGCTTCTTTCGGCGTCATAAATTGGTTCGTTACAATATCATCAATTGTTTCCCCAACTTGCGGTTGACGTTGAATCATTTGCAACGCCTGAAGTACATCTTGGCGACTAATGATCCCTTGCAATTTATTCCCTTCTTCCACAACAGGAAGTAACTCAATACCTTCCCACACCATCATACGTGCTGCAGCTGCGACAGACATTTTTCCGTTTACCGTAATTGGATGCTTTGTCATCACTTTATCAATTGGTGTTTCTTTCACGACACCAATCATATCTTTTGAAGTTACAATACCTAACACCTTTTTATTTTCATCAACAATTGGATAACGTCCATGCATCGTTTCTTCATTATACGCATGCCATTGCTGTACTGTATCATTTGGCTTTAAATATAACGTTTCTTCAATTGGCGTTAAAATATCTTCAACGAGTACAATTTCTTTCTTGATAAGTTGATCATAGATTGCACGGTTAATTAACGTTGCGACCGTAAATGTATCATAACTACTCGAAATAATTGGAAGCTTTAATTCATCTGCTAATTTCTTCACATGATCTTCCGTATCAAATCCGCCCGTAATTAACACTGCTGCCCCAGCTTCTAGTGCTAATTGATGTGCGTTCGTACGGTTACCGATGATAAGTAAATTCCCTGCTTCTGTATAGCGCATCATCGCTTCTAATTTCATAGCCCCGATTACGAATTTATTTAATGTTTTATGTAGTCCTTCTCTGCCTCCAAGTACTTGACCATCGACAATGTTAACGACTTCTGCATATGTCAGTTTTTCGATATTCTCTTTCTTCTTTTGTTCAATTCGAATTGTTCCGACACGTTCAATTGTACTAACATATCCTTTATTTTCTGCGTCTTTAATTGCACGGTAAGCTGTCCCTTCACTTACACTCAAATCTTTCGCAATTTGCCTCACAGAAATTTTATGCCCTACCGGCAGGCTATTAATATGTTCTAAAATTTGATTATGTTTGGTAGCCAAATGGTTTCACCATACTTTCTTTTCCCTAAATTCTTCATGTGTTGTATTTTCAGTATACTATATTTTCAAAACTGTTACACTCTCTCTTTATATGCCTGTACCATTTTTTTTACAACAAAATACCCCTTACATTCCACCAGTCATTCTATTACAACAATGTAATGGTATTGTCATCTCGTTCGATAGTTTGTCCAGACGCTTCAATATACAATTAAGACAAGAAATGAAACAAAGGAGCGAATACATTATGAAAAAATTTTTAGAGGTTGTAGGTGCTGTATTTTTAGCTTTCGTAGATGGAAAAAAAGTTGCAATGGAGTTGAATGAAACACCCGAACAGCCACGTACAAAACGAGAAGAATCAGCTAAACAAATACAGACTTTAAAAACTGTACTACACACATAAAAAACCCTTCACTTGTCATTTCAAATGAAGGGTTTCTTTTTTATAGTGTAATACTTTCTCCAGCTTCTAATACTTTCCCTGTACAATTTTGTAGCTTTCCTACAAATTGATATGGATCTTGTTCAATAACTGGGAACGTATTGTAATGCATCGGTACAACTGTTTTCGCCTCTATCCATTTTGCTGCTAACACAGCATCTTCTGGCCCCATTGTGAAATTACCGCCAATTGGTAAAAATGCTAAATCAATATTATTCAGTTCTCCAATTAACTTCATATCAGAGAATAAAGCAGTATCTCCTGCATGATATACCGTTTTCTCCTCTGCTGTAAACAAAATACCAGCTGGCATACCTGTATATGTAATCGTCTTATTTTCTTCATCAATATAACTAGAGCCGTGGAATGCTTGAGTAAATTTCACCTTTCCAAAGTCAAATTCATGTGAACCACCAATATGCATTGGATGTGTATTTACACCTTGCCATCCTAAAAATGTCGCTAATTCAAACGGTGCCACAACGACCGCATTATTGTTCTTTGCTAACGCTACTGTATCCCCAACATGATCACCGTGTCCGTGCGATAAAATAATCGCATCAACTTTTACATCTTCAGCCTTTAAATCTGTTTTCGGATTTCCCGTTAAAAATGGGTCAATTAAAATAACTTTTCCATTCGTTTCAATCTTTACAACTGAATGCCCGTGATACGATACTTTCATCATTACATTCCTCCCCTATTCACATTCTCACTTTTTATTCTACATGATTTCTCAATTCCCTGTCTTTTCTAACATCGATTTACTTGTCATAACGCTTTCCTCCGATGTAAAGTTATATTTGTAATTAAATATCTCGGGGGTGCCAATCGATGAATGCTAGATTAGAAAATTTAATGCAATGGCTAAAAGAAAAAAACGTAGAAGCTGCGTTCTTAACTTCTACACCGAACGTCTTCTACATGACAAACTTCCACTGTGAACCACATGAAAGACTACTTGGTATGTTTGTATTCCAAGAAAAAGAGCCTATTTTAATTTGTCCTAAAATGGAAGAAGGTCAAGCACGTAACGCTGGCTGGGCACATGAGATTATCGGATTTACTGATACGGACAGACCATGGGATATGATTGCAAAAGCAATTAAAGATCGTGGTATTGATGCAAATGCAATTGCAATTGAAAAAGAACATTTAAACGTAGAACGTTACGAAGAATTAACAAAGTTATTCCCAAATGCAGCTTTCAAATCAGCTGAAGAGAAAGTTCGCGAGCTTCGCTTAATTAAAGACGAAAAAGAACTTTCTATTTTACGTGAAGCAGCTAAAATGGCAGATTATGCTGTTGAAGTTGGTGTAAATGCAATTAAAGAAAATCGTAGTGAGCTAGAAGTATTAGCAATTATTGAGCATGAATTAAAAACAAAAGGCATCCATAAAATGTCATTCGATACGATGGTATTAGCAGGCTCAAACTCTGCTCTTCCACACGGTATTCCAGGTGCAAACAAAATGAAACGCGGCGATTTCGTACTATTTGATTTAGGTGTAATCATTGAAGGTTATTGCTCTGATATTACGCGTACAGTAGCATTTGGTGATATTTCTGAAGAACAAACTCGCATTTACAACACTGTACTTGCTGGACAACTACAAGCAGTTGAAGCATGTAAACCAGGCGTTACATTTGGTGCAATTGACAACGCCGCTCGCTCTGTTATCGCAGATGCAGGTTATGGAGACTTCTTCCCTCACCGCCTTGGTCACGGACTTGGAATTAGCGTACACGAATATCCAGATGTAAAAGAAGGCAATGAGTCTCTATTAAAAGAAGGTATGGTCTTCACAATCGAGCCAGGTATTTACGTACCAAACGTAGGCGGCGTTCGTATTGAAGATGATATTTACATCACAAAAGACGGATCAGAAATCTTAACGAAATTCCCGAAAGAATTACAATTTGTGAAATAATAAAAAAGGTAGCGTGATCGCTACCTTTTTATTAAAGAAGGCCCTTTAAAAAGTGCCTTCTTCTATCTCACTAATATTTATTTGAAATTTCACGATCCAAACTGAGAAAAGGTGGACAAGAAGCGCAAACGCCATACATGCTCCGCTTAAAAAAGTTAGTATAGGATGCGAATACACGTGCCCTAATCCATAGGATATCGCCACGAAAAACATTGTTATGTAAATATAAATTGCTCCATGTATTTGCCTCATATAAACCTCCTTTTCCCATATTATAACATAAATTTTCTGATTATTCACATTAATTAATTGTAATCAATATTTCTCAACTGTTACGCCTCTTACAGCCGCCTTAATATATGGTACTCCTTGTAAACTTTGTAAATCCTCTGTTTTCCCTGTTACAACTACACCGTATATTGGTAGGTCTTTTGGTTTGATGTTTTTTATTTCATTATAGTTTGTCCTAAAATACTCTTGAAATCCCCCTTTATTTTCACTTAAAGATTTCATAGATCCAAGAAACCCCATTGAGTTCCCTTCAATATCCTTGTACTCGTCTTCCTTCTTATCAGCATAACTACCCTCAAAACCAAAAATGTTCATTGATACCTCTGCATTTAACACCGCTCCGGTTTCAGGATCTGCTAGTCCTGTATACGTCTCTGATTTCGTTTCATCATATGTATCTACCCAAAGCCACACAGGTCGTATTCCTTCAGGAAGCATTTTCACTACTTCTTCCGCTGTATATGCCTTATCAAAAGATAGCGCTACCTCTGCAACTTTATTCTGCAATTCACTAATTCTCTCTAAATCATTCACATAGTTTAAATACTTTACAAAAGGTAAATAAAACCGCATTTCTCTTTGCATTGTCTGTCTATTGTAATCTTGTCTTGTCTCAAATTCTGATTGTTTATTTATCTTTTCTTCATCTAAACCTGTATTTCCATTATAATTTATTTGACTATAACCAAAGATCGAATACTCATAAATTTCATCAATCCATTTAACTGGTTGTCCTTGAATGTTTTTATAGGAACTGTACATCATTGTACCGCTAGCTATTCCCATACTTAGTTTTGTATGTCCATTAAAAATAATATTAGGGCCTTGAACACTGTGATATAAATATACTCTCTGATCCATTTCTCGCTTATTCTTTTCATTAAAATAAATTAACAAACTCATACTACCTATAATCAAGACTAATGTCACAACTACTGAAAGTACTAGGTTTCTCCAAAACTGTTTCCTTTTCGCTCTCTTCATCAAAGTCTTCATCTGCTTATCATCCATATTCAAATCAAAGTCCTTCCGACTCATCATTTCTCCTCCTATACAATTTTTTAAATTGATTTCTTGCACGGTACAAACTTGTTTTCACTGTTTCTTCTTTCATACTTAATAAAATGGCAATTTCCTTATAAGATAGTTCATATTCATATTTCAACAGTAAAATATGACGATAATCCTCCGTCATCGTCTCCAGTATTTCTTGTACTTCTCCTTGCAGTTCACTTGTTAAAAGCACTTCATCTAATGACTTTTGACCAATAAGAACGACCGATTCAATCGCAATTGGATTTAGTCTTTTTTCTTTTCGGTGTAAATCTCGGTGCTGATTGATCGCAACTCTAAATAGCCACGGTGTTAAATGCTCTAATGATATTTCCTCCATAAGCAATAAAGCCTTATACAACGTATCTTGCACAATATCTTCCGCTTCTTTTCTATCTGCTCCAATCTTAATTAAGTATCCAAACACAGCTTTTGATTTCTCTATTAATAATGATTCAAACGTATCATGGCTCATTCTGCTCTCCTTTCTATATACTCAACGTTTGAGAGCGTAAAATGTATACAGCTTTTCTTTAAAATTTTTTTCAAAATAAAAAGCACATCTATTTTGATGCGCTTCTCTCCAACATACTATTCTATTATTTCATTACTTCCTTCACAACATCTTGAATCATAACAACTTCTGTTTTCATATCAACAGACGGTGTTTCTTCATCAATACATTCATACCAAAACGCTAAGTGCTTTTTATCAATTTCATGATGAGAATTTTCGACAAGAGCCCCGCCTTCTCCTTGCACAGAATACCAATATAAGTACTCTTCTCCATCTCTTATTTCCCGGAAAATTGTCTCTACATACATCTTTTCGTCGTTTAATGTCAAAAGCACTTCTTTCATATTATCATTAAGAAGCTGCATCCATTCATCTACGCGATGACTTTTACCTGGCTTGACTTTGAATCTTGTTAATTCTACGTTCATCTTTTATTCCCCCATTTTCTTGCGGACAAACAAAACATATTCTACTGGATTATGGTAGCTTAATTTACTAGCTAATTTTTGCGAGGGAATATTATCTACATTACAATCCCAGCATGGTGTAATATGATTTTGTATACACTGTTCAATGAAACGTGTTGCGACAGCTTGAGCTAACCCTTTCCCTTGATGTGCTTCATGTGTTGCAATATCAATTTCAGCAAAACCATTCCCTCTAAATATTGAGACGCATTCGGCTACAATCATCCCATCTTGTTCTATACAAAAACCAAAGCCGTTATTTAAAAACACGTCTTTTGATCCCCAATATTCTTTGTAATAATCCTCTGTAAATTCATTACTTCGTTCTATATCACTTTTATCAATACGTTTAATTTCATATGTATTTTTGTTTAATTCTATTTTTCTATCTTCAAAAACTTCTCTTTGAAATTGAAATGTCATTCGTGGGATGTTCCGAAATGCATTACTAAAACGCTCTTCTAACATCATTTCCCACTCGTCACTCGAAGTGAACAATGTAAATCTCTTCTCTGTTTTTTCAATAGCCATTTTTAAATACGCAAATAAATATTCGTTATAATTTTGATCATCCGTATCACCAAATAAATAATAGATACCATTAGCTGTACGAATTAGTCCTGCTGTTAACTTCTCGTTTGCAAAAACTTCACCATCTATCATTTGATCACATACCGCATAAGCAAAGGTTGTTGTCCTTGTATGACCTTCTAAAATCGGAAGGGTTTTTCTATACTGGGCTACAGATAATTTTTTCATAATTGCTCCACTTTAATCGTATCAGCCTCTATATTTTCAAAACAAAGATTTACCGTTCTCTTGAATGCTCTCGTTCTATGGATCGTGCATGCTGGAATTAAGATAGAATCATTTGGCTTTAAAACCGCCGTCTCTCCATCTTCAAAATCGATAAGTAGTTCTCCCTCTAGCACAATAAATAATTCATCCGAATTAGAATGATAGTGCCAATCATATTCACCAGTAAATACGGCGATTCGTAAGCAATGATTATTTACATTTGAAACGACGAAGTTTTTATGTTGTTCTTGAATGTCCTTTGTTAATTCTAATAAATTTACAGTTTCCATCTTTCGTCCCGCCCTTTCATTAGTCGTTCTTCTGAAAAACTAATTTAGTCTCCACCACCTCCGCAATCTCCTCCACCATCACTTGAGCTGCTACAATCGTTGCTACTGTAATCACCAAATCCGCTTGATGAGCTTGAATCGGATGAAGATTTTTTTCTTCTTTTTCTATCTTTTTTACTTTCATGACTAGGCCACACTTTATCAAATAATATAAAGAATAAGAATCCTTCTACCATAACAAGTGTAACGCCAAAAATACCTTCAATAACATTAGGGGTTATCCCAAAATTTTTAACCATCCCACATAAAAACACGCAAAAAATCACATACAAGAACATACAAATATACCGAAATGTTTTTTCTATCATAATGACTACTTTTTTTGAAAGAGGTACGTTCTGTTCCTGTTTTTTCTTTATATACTTTTGTCTTTTAGCTTGCTTTTTCTTACTCTTTTTGCTCCCCATTGAATCTCCTCTATCGACTTTCATTTTTCATTTAATTCCAAATTATCACAAAAAACAACATCATAACAAGCTATATTTCACGTAAAGTTTTGTTTACTTTTTGTAAAGTTTTATTTACTTATTACCTAAAAATGGATATAATAACTGTAACAAATTTACAAAAAGGAGACTTTGTATATTTGATTAAAAATAAGGTGAAACAATTCCGCGTCGTTAGAGACATCACCCAAGAACAATTAGCTTCCTCTGTTCAAATCACTAGACAATCCCTCATCGCTATCGAGAAGAATAAATACAACCCGAGTTTAGAATTAGCATTGAAATTATGTGAGTTTTTCAACTGTAAAGTAGAAGATTTATTTCAATTAGATAAAACTGGGGAGGAAAAAGAATGAAAAATACTTTTAATCAAGAGTTCATTTCGCATCTTACCATTTTATTGTTAGGTTCAACTTTTCTTTATTTCAATAGTAATGATGAAGAAAAGATTAGTTCTGTCCTTCTATTCACTGGCGTATACATACTCTTAGCCTTAATACTATTCATAGTGAAACGAATATTCTTTAAGAAAAAGAAGCACGATTCCGAGAAATATCCATTACCTGAGATGGATGAAAGAATCGAGAAGATGAGTTTAAAACTTATGGCGCAAATTTTCGGCCTCTCTCATTTAATCGGTTCTGCGATACTATTTATTTTATATATCACTGACAAAAATTCGATGATACGAGTTGAGTATGCCTTGTATTATTTGTTTGGTATTCTTTTCTTTACAATGATGTTCGGATTAAGAATTGTAAAGAAACTAGACAATTAGCCTAAATAAAAAGCCCCTCCTTACAAAAGGAGGGGCTTACATGTATTTCTATTATGATAAAGCAGGAGCTTTTTCAAGAAGCTCTTTTGCATCTGCATATTGTAAGCTGTGCGCTTCTGCAACTGCTTCGAATGTTACGTAGCCATCTAATGTGTTAATACCTTTTAATAATGCAGTGTTGCCTAGGCAAGCTTCTTTGTAGCCTTTGTTAGCAATTTGTACTGCATATGGTACTGTTACGTTTGTTAATGCAAGAGTTGATGTACGTGGCACCGCACCTGGCATATTTGCAACTGCATAATGAACAACACCATGTTTCTCATAAGTTGGGTTGTCATGAGTTGTAATACGGTCAGTTGTTTCGAAAATACCACCTTGATCAATCGCGATATCTACAACGACAGAACCTGGTTCCATTGATTGAATCATTTCTTCTGTTACAAGTTTTGGCGCTTTTGCACCTGGGATTAATACTGCACCGATTACAAGATCAGATTCTCTTACAGCTTCTGCAATGTTATACGGGTTAGATATTAACGTTTTTACTTGGTTTCCGAAAATGTCATCTAATTGACGAAGACGTTCTGCACTTAAGTCGATGATTGTTACATCTGCACCTAAACCTACTGCAATTTTCGCTGCGTTTGTACCAGCTTGACCACCGCCGATAATCGTTACTTTACCGCGTTTCACCCCTGGAACACCTGCAAGTAAAATACCTTTTCCGCCTTTGTTTTTCTCAAGGAACTGTGCACCGATTTGCGCAGACATACGACCTGCAACTTCACTCATTGGTGCAAGTAATGGTAAAGAACGATTGTCTAATTGTACTGTTTCGTATGCAATTGATACCACTTTGTTATCAATTAATGCTTTCGTTAATTCTGGCTCTGGAGCTAAGTGTAAGTATGTGAATAAAATTAAACCTTCGCGGAAATAACCGTATTCACTTTCAACTGGCTCTTTTACCTTCATAACCATATCTTGATTCCATGCTTCTTCAGCAGTTTCAACAAGTTTCGCACCAGCTTGTACGTATTCTTCATCTGTAAAGCCTGATCCTACACCTGATCCTTTTTGAACAAAAACTTCATGACCATTTTGTACTAAATGTACAGCTCCCGCTGGCGTCATTGCCACGCGGTTTTCATTGTTTTTAATTTCTGTTGGAATACCGATACGCATTATTAGTTCCCCCTTGAGTTATGAAATGACCCCTGAATCATTTTTTTAAAGCGCTTTCTATACTCTTATATTCTAACATAATATCTCAATATTTGACAAAAAATAATACAAGTTTTCCGATAGATTTAATCTTACATGAAAGGACAGTATTATCCGTACCTCTCAGTATAAAGGATAAACTGTCCAATTATTCGAAACTTCACTTTATTTAATTCTATCGATGTCTATGAATAACATCAACAGCGCCTGTTACTTCAATAATCGTGCCAGTAATCATATCAGAATCGTCCTCACATAAAAACGAAATGGTTCTTGCGATATCTTCCCCTGTTCCAGATCTACCAATTGGTGTGTTACTACCTTTCAGATTTCGTGCTTCTTCAATCGTTGCCTCTTTCATTTCACCAATTATATCACCAGGACATACCATATTCGCAGTAATACCGTATTCAGCTTCTTCGTATGCGACTGTTTTCGTTAAAGAAACAAGTCCGACTTTCGCAGCTGCAAAGGCTGAACGATAAATCCATCCAGGCGCGCTATCTGCCCCTTGAAATCCATAGTTAATAATACGGCCAAATTGCTGGTTTCTCATAATCGGTACGACAAGTTTTAATAAATGAAACACCGCTGTTAAATTACCCTGGATCATTTCATTCCATTCGTCTTCTTCGTAATCGACTAATTTTTTCCTTTCAAATACGTAAGGACCAGCATTATTAATTAAGAAGTCAATTTTGCCAAAACGGCTCATCGCTTCTTCTACTATTTTATGTAAATCTTCCTTTTTCGTGACATCAGCTTGCACGAACTGTAGACGTTCTTCCATATTTTTATATGTTTCTTTCATTGTTTCCATAGCACTTGTATCGCTATGATATGTTACTGTTACTGAATATCCTTTATCCAATAACTTTTCTGTTACTTGCTTTCCTAAACCTTTCGTACCGGCTGTAATGAGCGCGTGTCTCACAAACATGCCTCCTTTTAAATTGCTATACTCCATATGTAACAAGTTCTCGCTTCAATTACAACTAAAATGAATTAAGGCAAAGTTTTCAAAATTCTGTAACGTTTCCGACAAGCACATTACCAAAATTTGTTTTATAATAAAGTTGTAAACGGTAATAAAAATGATTGGGAGGAATTTACTATGAATAATACATATACAAATATTTTAATTGCGGTGGACGGTTCTAAAGAAGCAGAAAAAGCCTTTAAAAAAGCAATTCAAGTTGCAAAACGAAACAACGCAACATTAACAATTGCTCATATCGTTGATGTAAAAGCATACTCAGCAGTAGAGGCTTATAGCCGCGCAATTGCTGAACGTGCAAATCTATTTGCAGAAGACTTATTAGAAGACTACAAAAAAACTGCGCTTGAAGCTGGTCTTGAAAAAGTGGAAACTGTATTAGAATTTGGTAATCCTAAATCTAAAATTTCAAAAGAAATCGCTCCAAACCATAAAGTGGATTTAATTATGTGTGGTGCAACTGGTTTAAATGCTGTAGAACGTTTCCTAATTGGTAGCGTCTCTGAACATATTATTCGCTATGCGAAATGCGATGTCCTTGTTGTTCGTGGTGATGAGGAGCAAGGTGATCTTTAATTTATAATTAAAACACCAAGTCCATATGGGCTTGGTGTTTTTCATTTCACAAACTTCACTATAAATACAAGACAAGCTACAACAACAACGGTACCTGCCAACACATACGGCGGAAGGAATTTCAAAGACCATAGCGCCATCATTATCGTCGCAACAGTTAAGTACGTTTGCTTTGCATCTTCTGTCATTTTTTTACGAAGTAAGAAAACATACACATAACCGATTGGCGGCGTAATGAAGCAAAGAACATATATAATTTTTGATTTTAAATACCACTTTTGTTCGCCAAGTTTCTTTATGTCTTCTTCTATTCTCTTACTCTCTTGTTCTCTCACTTCTTCTTCAATCGGATCTTCCTCTTCTCTTCTAAATTCTCCACCTAATATATGTAATTCTTCCTGTGTAGTATCGTTGAGTTTAGACACAAAATGGGTTATCCTTCCACACAACACATATGGAAGGATAACCCATTTTCGGATTTTATTCATTTCCTTAACTTGATGGCTATGTGCCCTATAAGGATGCTTATTTTATCATTTTAATCTTTTCTCAATTTCAAGTGTCGGGAAATAATCACCAAACTCATTTGTTTCCTTTTCATTACGATTCATACTAATACTTCCTATATTAGTATATGTAACATTTAATATTTGCCAACCTTTATGGTTTAATAACTCATCTGATAATTTACTGTATCCATTAACTGCCATATCCTTAGCAGAAAATAATTCGTTGGGTGCTAATACAATAGTTGCTTTTATTTCACCATTTTCAACAGAAACGTTATTTAATTTGTCATTTCCTCCAATAGAATAATACTCAATAATTTCTTTCACTTTATCAACTGTCATTTGCTCTTGTGATTGTTCTGCTGCTTTTGCGTCCGCTTTAGCGGCTGCGGCTGCATCTGCTTCTTGTTTTGCTTTTTCTGCCGCTAAACGTTGCTCTTCAGCCTCTTTTTGCTTCTGCTCATCTTGCATTTTAAACCATGGAGCTGCTTCATCTACTTTCGCTTGTAAATCTTTATTTTTTGTTTCAAGGCTCGCTACGGTTTCTGTTTTAGCAGACAGTTGTTTTTTATATTCATCTACTCTAGCATTCGCATCATCAATTTGCTCTTGTGAAGGACCAACTGCAACTCCAATACTAAGAGCAATCAATGCTGTTAGTACATATTTCCATCTCTTTTTTAAAAATTCTAAAACCACTTTCAATTTGTAATTCCTCCTAAAGTATTTTCATATGATGTTAGCCCAATTTTACCAGAATAACATAAAAAAAGAACTAGACTTTTTACTTTCCTCCAATTAGCGATGAATCAATATCCTCAACAACAGTGTCTAGACTTCCTAACTGGTTAGGGGTTCTGAAACCATAAAAAATTTAAAAATCATTCTTCAATTAAACTCCCCTTATATACAGATTTTTGACCGTATTTATCATAAATAAAGAAACAAAGGTAAAGGGTACACCATATCAATGTTTTGTGTTTGATACTGTATATAAATGCTTTAATAGTTTAAATACATTTTTTAGAAATAGACGGACAAAATATATGTGTTTAGAAAAGGAGGATGCTACATGGATGATTATGAACGTATTATTTTAGATGTGAACGATACAGAACTCGAAATGTTAAATACGATTCGCGAGCATTTTAAAGAAAAACATGGTGTTGAACTAAGTCACGGTGCATTGCTTCGAGATTTAATGGATATTGAATACATTCGGATTACGGAAGATCGACACAAGTATGATTAATCAATGAAGCTTTAAGCCTAGAACATATTGTTCTAGGCTTAATTAAATCCATACAAAAAGGTAAGGTACTTTCTAAAAAAGCACCTTACCTTCTATATCATATATCATTTAACTTCCAACAAACTCTATTGCTAACCCCTTCGCTTTCTCCAAAGCTTTTTCAATTTGCTCAAACCCTGTCCCACCAGCACTGTTACGACGCTTTACAGCTGCATAAGGTGAAAGAACTTCATATAAATCTTCTTCAAATAACGGACTCATTTCTTTATACGTTTCAAGTGGTACATCTAATAAATAGATTCCTTTTTGCGTACAATGAAGAACTAGTTTCCCGACAATTTCATGAGCTTGACGGAACGGCATTCCCTTGCTTGCTAAATAGTCGGCAATTTCTGTTGCGTTAGAGAAGTCTTGCGTCACAGCTTGCCCCATTTTTTCTTTGTTTACAGTCATCGTTTCAAGCATGCCTGCCATAATATGAAGGCATCCTTCAACTGTTTTCACTGTATCAAACATTCCTTCTTTATCTTCTTGTAAGTCTTTATTGTAAGCGAGCGGCAATCCTTTCATTACTGTAAGTAAACTGAATAAATTACCGTATACTCTGCCCGTTTTACCACGAATAAGTTCCGCCATATCCGGATTTTTCTTCTGCGGCATAATACTGCTTCCAGTTGCGTATTGATCGCTCATTTCAATAAATTGAAATTCTTGACTACTCCATAAAATAAGTTCTTCGCAAAAGCGTGATAAGTGCATCATAAGCATAGATGAGTTACTTAAAAACTCCAGTATGAAATCACGATCACTTACCGCATCTAAACTATTTTCATAGATTCCATTAAATCCAAGAAGCTCCGCACTATATTCTCGGTCAATCGGGAATGTTGTACCAGCTAGTGCTCCTGCTCCTAATGGTGAAATGTTAATACGCTTTAACGAATCTTCATAACGATTCACATCGCGCTCTAACATCCAAAAGTAAGCAAGAATATGATGCGCAAATGAAATCGGCTGTGCACGTTGCAAGTGCGTATAGCCGGGCATAATTGTTTCAATGTTATTTTCCGCTTGATGAACAAGAACAGTTTGCAATTGTTTTGTAGCTTTTATAATATCTTCTACTTTTTCTTTTAAATACAAATGCATATCTGTCGCTACTTGATCGTTACGGCTTCGGCCTGTATGAAGTTTCCCTCCTACTTCACCGATTCTTTCAATTAACATTTTTTCAATATTTAAATGAATGTCCTCAGCCTCGACTGAGAAATTCAATTTATTTTGTTTCGCTTCCTCTAGTAAATATTGAAGCCCTATCTTTATTTTCTCAGCTTCTTCTTTCGTAACGATGCCTTGCTTTGCTAGCATCGTTACGTGTGCGATACTCCCTTTTATATCTTGGCTAACCAATTGCTTATCAAAGGAAATAGAAGCTCCGAATTCTTCTACCCACGCTTCCGCTTCTTCTGTAAAACGTCCGCCCCAAAGTTTGCTCACGCTTCCACCTTCTTTTGATTCACTTGACTGTATACTTTCGTAGGTAAACCGAATAATGAAATGAATCCAACTGCTGCATCATGATTAAATTCATCCTGGGCAGTATACGTTGCTAATTTTTCATCGTATAAAGAATACTCAGATTTACGCCCTTCTACAATCGCATGACCTTTAAATAATTTCACACGTACTGTACCTGTTACATTTTTTTGCGTTTCTTGTAAGAAAGCATTGAGCGCTTGTTTTAAAGGTGAGAACCATAAACCGTTATAAATTAATTCTGTTAGTTTTTGCTCAATCATCGGTTTGAAATGAGCGACCTCTTTCACAAGTGTTAAATCTTCAAGTTCTTTATGCGCTGTTATTAATGTCATTGCTGCTGGGCATTCATATACTTCACGAGATTTAATACCGACAAGGCGATTTTCTACATGGTCGATACGTCCAACGCCATGTTTGCCAGCAAGTGCATTTAACGTTTTAATTAGTTCTGAAAGTGAATATGCAGTGCCGTTTAAAGTCGTCGGTACTCCTGCTTCAAATCCGATTTCTACAAACTCTGGTTTATTCGGTGTATCTTCTAATGCTAATGTCATCTCGTATGCTTCTTCTGGCGGCGCTGCCCATGGATCTTCTAAAATTCCACATTCGTTGCTGCGTCCCCATAAGTTTTGATCGATTGAAAACGGGCTATCTAAATTAATTGGAATCGGTATATCATTTTCTTTTGCATATGCAATTTCTTCTTCACGTGACCATTTCCATTCACGTACAGGCGCAATAACTTCTAAATATGGATTCAACGCTTGAATAGAAACTTCAAAACGAACTTGGTCATTCCCTTTCCCTGTACATCCATGTGCAACTGCACTTGCGCCTTCCTGCTCTGCAATTTCTACTAATTTTTTTGCAATAAGCGGACGAGATAATGCAGAGACAAGAGGATATTTCCCTTCGTATAACGTGTGAGCTTGCATCGCTATCAATGCATATTCATTCGCATATTCTTCTTGAACATCAATCATATATGATTTAATTGCACCTACTGAAAGTGCTTTTTCTTTTACAAACGCTAAGTCTTTACCTTCCCCTAGATCTAAGCAAAGCGCGATAATATCATAATTCTTCTCTTGTAACCATTTAATTGCAACGGAAGTATCAAGACCTCCGGAATATGCTAATACAACTTTTTTCTTCTCCATTTTGCATCCCCCTAAAGAATAAATATTCATCTTTACTTATAATAATCCAAACTTTATCACCTTTCATAAAATGAATCAAGGGGAATTTATAAAATTTTTTCAAACAATTTCGTCGAACTTCTTTCTTTTTTTATGTAAAATAGAGGAAGGAAAATGGAGGGGTGTCTATGAAAAAGTATTTTATATACAATGAACATCTAGGAATTGAAGTACCGAACATACAAAAAAAATGGGAAGACATCTCTGAACAAGCGCAGCATTCTATTTTATTAAAATGGGAGCAAGTTCGCGGAAAAATACCTGATCGTATAAAGGAACTTGAGCACCATATTAACGCTAAACAACACCACTTAAATAACGAAGAAGACTTCGAAATTTCTTGCAAGCTAAATTCAGAAATTGCCGATCTTGCTTCAATTATTAACGATCTTTGGCTTTGGTATCGTCTAACCCAAAACGTATCTGAGGGAAAAGCACACCAATGAAAAAAGCATGCCCCTCAATTAATTCGGGTCATGCTTTTTTGTCGTAACAAGCTTTGCAATATATTTCTTGCGCCGTTTTTGCTAAACATACATCAAACGGGCCTACTAATACACTTCTTTCTTTCGGCAACTTCACAAAAGCAACTAGCTCTTCTTCATATTGAATCTTTTTCTGACATGAAACACATTTTAATTCTTTTCTTTTAAACATGTCTTTTAGCATATCTCCATTCTCCCCCTCATCTATCTATATTAATATACTCTCATAATAGTTAGAGCTTGTAAAAAAATGACACATTCCGAAACAGATTATTCATATACTATGTACAAAAGGAGGTCTCAAACTTATGCGAGCTTTCATTATTATCGCTTTAACTTTTTTAAGTATCATTAGCTGGGATGCATTTTTTAAAGATAAAAGTGATGAGAACAATACAATTGAATAAAAACCCTTCTTTTCTTACTTATTGGACAAACTTCTAAAAGTTGTCCAGTTCTACGAAATAACTTAGGCTTTTCTACAAAAATATTTAAACATAACATTTTTTGTAGATTCTCTTCGGTTATTGTCGGTTTCCATCCGCATGTATTTTTTGAAAGTATGATATAATAATATAAATCTTGAAGGAAGGGATTTTGATATCATGATCGCTCGAAGGAGCATGTGGCATCGTATTGACGAATCATACACGTAGCGTATTTTTCAGCTCAGATACTTTAGTCTAGCGAAAAAAATACGAGAGTGGGGAAATTATGATTGCCCGAAGGATAATTTGGCAAAAAAAAGACTCTTCTTACACATAGCGTTTTGTTTAGGACTTAATTGTTACTAGCTAAACAAAACAAAGAAGAGCAGGATTGCTAAATGAAGAATCCTACTCCCCGTTTTGTTTAGTCGCTTTAAGACTTAAACTAAAACGAAGGTAGGGAGAATTGATGGACGAGAGGATTATTCGTTATTTCTTCAGCGACATATAGCGTAGTTAGTTTTTTTCGTAAACTAACTGAAAGCTACATGTGAGCTCGTAGTTAGTTTACAACACCAAAGGACTACTAACTACGGAAAGAAGGAATAACGATGAGGAACATCCAAAGTCGACAAATTATTAAAGAAGTTTTTATGGTTTTAATCGGTTCATTTATATTAGCAGCAGCGCTATATCACATTCACTTCCAAAACCACTTAACAGAAGGTGGCTTTGTAGGTATTGCACTATTCATCCAAAATTTTTATGATATTTCACCATCTATTTCAACTGTAGTAATGGATATCCCTATTATTTTACTATGTGCTTCATTTTTAGGTAGAAAAATGGTTGGCTATTCATTCTTAGGTTCACTTTCATTCGGAGTATTTTATTCCCTTATGGAAAATTATTCTCCTTTTACGGTAGATTTATCAAATAATTTATTTGTAGCTGCAGTAGTTGGCGGTGCGTTAGCTGGTATTGGACTCGGTTTTATATTGCGATTTGGCGGTGCAACCGGTGGAGACGATATTTTAACAATTATATTAAGTAAACGAACTCGGTTTACAATTGGGCAAATTTTCTTCGTCTTTGACGCGATTGTTCTTGCGCTTTCATTATATTATTTAAATTGGACAGAAATTGCTTTTACTATTCTTTCGATTGCCGTACAGGCAAAAACATTGGATTTAATTTACTATCCAAAAACAGAAAAGAAAGCAGCAAAGCAACCCGTTTCTATTCCAATATCCAAAAAACATGCGACAAACTAAAAAGCGAAAGGCTTCGGCCTCTCGCTTTTTTTCATGCTCTCTTTTCTTTTTCTAATATGTAGCGTACTTGATAAAACTTATTTGCAAATTCAGTAACATTCCTCGTTAAGCGGTAGTTCACTGTAGAGCCAATTGCCATTCCAAGTACAGGAATGCCTTGGAATAATTTACGACGGAGAGCATAAATCGAAAATGTCTTCAAAATTTGTTTTAACACAACCTCAGTAGAAGCTGGCTTTAACACCTCTTCGTCTCCTTCATAAAAGAATGAATCTTCTTGCTCAAGTTCTCTCAGTAAATTGTACCATGCGTATTGCTGAAGTCTCGCCGGCAATAATGCTGCATGGAATACCTTTAACGCAAGCATCATTTCATACGGCTTGTTCACATCATGCCCAAATGATGTCGCAATAAGTTGTACAGCCTTCACATTTAACGCAATCATAACCGGAAAATCAGCCGTTAATAATAATAAACCGCCAGCACCTGTTGCTCCGCCTTGTACGAATGAATATAGACGATGACGTGCTGTTTGCTGCTCTGCTATGTATGTTAATTGATCAATAGATAACGCCTTCAAATCTTCAAGTTGCTCAATTGATTCATCAAATAATCTCGATGTTCCTAAAATACGATTACGTGCATCTAACTGTGATTGTGAACTTTGAATAAGTGCATGCAAATGAAAGAGCCATCCATCTGCTTTCGTAAAAAAGTCTTTTCGTTTTTTCTCAGGTAGTTTTGCAACTGTAGTATGCAACCACTTATCAAACATCTTTTGAAAATCGGTCGCTTCTTGCTCTACTAATTGCCCTTCCCACTCTTTTATATTTTCTAAAATGGCTTGTTCTCGCTTCGATCGCATCACAACAACCACCTCGTTCGATTTTTTCCTATTGTAACATATTTCCGCTTGTTCTTTGCAAATATGCTTGTCTATCTCTATTCACATACCATTTTTTAATGACATAAAATATTAGCAAAAAGGATGAGATGCCTCACATGAATTTATCCAATATAAAACAAAATTATAATGCAGTATTCAGCTTAGGACAAAACTGTTGGCCTGCTTGAGCATTATTTCAATTCGAATTATCACCATTTTTTGGTGTTATTGATTTTATGCTAAGTCCTTCATTAGAGAAAGTAAATTTATTATTACAAAATCGCTTTCACCGTTTTTTAGAATTAGAAAATTTGTCTTTCATCTCATTTTGGGATGATGATGCTAAGTTACGACTAAGAGACAATCTTTATGAAATCGACTCCTGCCATGATTTTAAAACCGATGTAAACACACCAACTTCTTGGCCTTCCTATACAGATATTAAATTAAATTATGAGCATCGGATTAATCGTTTTCTAACTACAATTGAAATGGAAGAATCAATATTATTTATTCGGACTGGAGGAACATATGAAGAAGCACTTTCTCTTGAACAAATTTTATCTCAAATGGTCAAACATAACTTCTCCGTCCTTTTACTACTTCCTGCCGATGTACCAACTATCGTCCAAGAAGATTGGGGATTACACAATATTTGTGTTATAAAATGCCCTATTATGGATGTATACCAGTACAATGAAGCATTTTGGAATGACTTATTTAATGGCATCACAATTCGGCCAAACGCTTAAATACACGTCACCTGTTATCACACCCTGCCTTATAATCATCCTTATACAAAATAAATAAGGAGTGATTATATATGTATCCACGTGCAAAAGCTTTTGGCATTGCTATACATCACGGTCGCCTTCTCGTACAAGAATATCATACAGGCGATGAAACATATTACCGACCTCTTGGCGGATCAATTGAACTTGGTGAAAAATCAGCACATACTGTTATTCGCGAATTTCAAGAAGAGCTTCACACAGAAGTGGAAATCACCAATTATTTAGGCTGCTTAGAAAACATCTTTCATCTTGATGGAGAAATTGGTCATGAAATCATTCAGCTATATTCTTTACGCTTATTAGACATGTCACTATATGAAATGGAAATACTGAATATCCCAGATGAACAAACACTGTCATATGCAAAATGGATTTCCCTCACTGCATTCATTCAAAAAGAAAAATTACTATATCCGGATGGAATTTTGAAATATATCCAAAAGAAAAAAGACGAAATCCTATAGGATCTCGTCTTTCTTTTCATATAGTATATTAACCAATATCTCCAAGACGTAGTACGTCACGAGCGATCATAACTTCTTCGTCAGTTGGAATTACGATAATTTTTACTGGAGAGTGCGGGAAGCTGATGAATGCTTCTTCACCGAATACATTATTACGTTTTACGTCGAAGTATACGCCCATGTACTCAAGGCCTTCTAATACGCGCTCACGAATAATTGCACTGTTTTCACCTACACCAGCTGTGAAGATGATTGCGTCTACACCTTTCATACGAGCAGTGTAAGAACCGATGTATTTGTGGATACGGCTTACGAATACATCAAGTGCTACTTTCGCACGGTGGTCGCCTTCTTCTTCTTTCGCAATGATGTCACGTAGGTCACTAGAGTAACCAGTAAGACCTAACATACCACTCTTCTTGTTTAATACGCTAACTACTTCTTCTACAGTTTGGCCTGTTTTTTCCATGATGTATGGAATTAACGCAGGGTCAATGTTACCAGAACGTGTACCCATTGTTACACCAGCAAGTGGAGTGAAGCCCATAGAAGTATCGATAGACTTACCGCCTTCTACTGCTGCGATACTTGCACCGTTACCTAAGTGACAAGAAAGTAGGCTTAAGCTTTCAATTGGACGACCTAATAATTCAGCCGCACGCTCAGTTACATATTTATGAGAAGTTCCGTGGAAACCGTATTTACGGATGCCAAATTTCTCATAGTACTCATATGGTAAGCTGTATAGGAATGCAGATTCCGGCATTGTTTGGTGGAATGCTGTATCGAATACTGCTACTGCTGGTACGTTTGGTAGTACTTCTTGGAATGCTTTAATACCAACAAGGTTTGCTGGGTTGTGAAGTGGTGCTAAATCGCTTAATTCTTCGATATCAGCTAATACTTCAGCATCAATTAAAACAGAATCAGCAAATTTTTCGCCGCCGTGTACAACACGGTGACCGATACCGCCAATCTCATCAAGAGATTTTACGATTCCGTTTTCAGTTAATTTCTTAAGAAGCATGTTAACTGCTACTGCATGATCTGGGATGCTTGTAATTTCTTTTTGTTTTTCGCCATTTACAGTAATTGTGAAGATACTATCTTCTAAACCGATACGTTCTACTAAACCTTTTGTTAATACTGTTTCACTTGGCATTTCAAATAATTGGAACTTTAACGAAGAGCTTCCTGCGTTAATCGCGATGATTTTTGACATCTAGTCTTTCGCCCCTTTTTCTCTTGGTAGTTGTGTGGATCATTCCACAAACCGCTCGATTTTATCTAATTAAATTCACTCATTATGAAAACGTTTCATCATTAGTAAATTTTATACTCACGATTTTAATTTAAACATCGTCCGACATATATTTCAAGTGAAAAAATTGTAACACCAAGAAAAAAAATATATTACAGATTTCAAAAAAATTCAGTTAAATCTTGTAT
>NZ_JBFPJH010000148.1:0-8292 GCF_040838255.1 Bacillus sp. C30
ATAAAATATATGATAATAACGTAACAGCCGTAACGGATTTTAATTTACACATTCAAGATAAAGAATTTATCGTATTCGTTGGTCCTTCTGGCTGTGGAAAATCTACAACACTACGAATGGTAGCTGGACTTGAAGATATTTCAAAAGGAGAATTTTCAATTGATGGTAAGCTAATGAACGATGTTCCTCCAAAAGATCGAGATATCGCAATGGTCTTCCAAAACTACGCTCTTTATCCACATATGAGTGTGTATGATAATATGGCATTTGGATTAAAACTTCGAAAAATACCGAAAGATGAAATCGACCGTCGAGTGAAACATGCAGCTCAAATTTTAGGGCTTGAACAATATTTAGATAGAAAACCGAAAGCTTTATCAGGTGGACAACGTCAACGTGTTGCATTAGGTAGAGCAATCGTTCGAGACGCAAAAGTTTTCTTAATGGATGAACCCTTATCAAACTTAGACGCTAAACTACGTGTTGCAATGCGATCAGAAATTTCTAAATTACACCACCGCCTTGGCACAACGACAATTTATGTAACACATGATCAAACTGAGGCAATGACAATGGCTTCACGCCTTGTTGTTATGAAAGACGGCAAAATCCAACAAATTGGAACTCCAAAAGAAGTATATGAAACACCTGAAAATATTTTCGTTGGTGGTTTTATCGGTTCACCCGCAATGAATTTCTTCCGTGGAAAATTAACTGAAACCGATTTCGTTATAGACAGTTCAATAAAGTTTAAAGTATCTGAAGGAAAAATGAAGTTATTACGCGAACAAGGCTATGTAAATAAAGAAATTGTTTTAGGTATTCGTCCAGAAGATATTCATGATGAACTATTATTTTTAGAAGCTTCACAATCTACTACTTTCACAACAAAAATTGAAGTTGCAGAGTTGTTAGGGGCTGAATCCATTTTATATATGAAACTTGGAAATCAAGATTTTGCAGCACGTGTTGATGCAAGACATACTTTTTCACCTGGTGACCAAATTAAACTTGCTTTTGATATGAATAAAGCACATTTCTTTGATAGCCAAACCGAACAACGTATTCGTTAAAAAATAAAGTTCTATAATAGAACATACAAAAAAACCGTCCACATATATACTGGGGGCGGTTTTCCATTATTATACTAGGGCTTCTATTGTATGAAATGATTGTCCTCTCGTGCTAATAATACCAAAAACAGGTAAATCACTAAGCACCACTTCTTCTTGCTGTTTCATAAAAGATGACGTTAATTGTTTTATCTCTATCCAAACGTCATTAATACAAAGTACATTGGAATCGTTCTCTTGTTGGCGAGAAAAAATAGAATCTATTTTATATAGACCAGCATTTTGAAAAAGCATATCAATACGACTATATGCCTCCATAGCAAAACTAATAACACGTTGCCAATCTCCTTGTTTCCCCATATCGTAGGATACAAAAAGTGCTTCTCCGCCTAAATCCGTAATTTCCTCAGCTGTTGCTTGTCCACTTTCTTGATCAATGTCCGTCACAATTACTTTTGCGCCTTGCTTAGCCAACAAAAGAGCTGTACTACGTCCAATACCGATGCCACCACCAGTTACAATGGCAACCTTTCCTGCAAGCTTCATTTTCATTACCCCTTCTATAAGTCTTACCGTCATTCAGTATACTCCTTTATTAGATTAGTCTGCAAGCAGGAAAAGTTCACGCTACAGATTGTAAGCGATTACTTTTTTGTTTCTTTTTTTTTCTTACTATTATATTGATCGAAGGTTAAACCAATAAAAATAAGAATTCCCCAAAATATTAAGCTACCTCCAGTCATTCCAAATCCCCCTTTGTTATATAACGATATTATTTATACCCATTATAACATTCTCTTAATTTTCAATCTATTTAAAACGAAAATAGGATGTTTGAATTAGCTACCGCTTCTTTAAACATCCATCAATAATATGGAGGGTATTATATAGGAAATATCCACCCTATATCAATTCCATTTATCTAATTTTCCGAAAAATAAGATAATGATGGAATTTTTCATGAAATTAAAAATAAGACTTTTTATATACAAACAATAAAAAGTCTTATTTCATTAGTAGCACGTATACTCTAAATATTAATTATACAAGACTCATCACTTTTGTCTTTGCAATTAAATCATGGAAGCCACAATTATCTTTGCGGAATAACATCATATATACATTGCATATTAATGGAACTCCAAGTAATAATATGCTTGGTAATAATAATACCAAAAATCGTATTATTAATGTTTGTAACGTTAGTTTTTCACTTGTTAACGAGATTATTTTTGTTCTTGTTACCTTTTTACCAAGTGTAGAACCGTTCCAAAGAAAAGGTAACAGAATAAAATTTATAGCCATTAATACGAAAACAAGTGTAAGGTCATATCTATAGTCACCTAAACTTATATTAAAACGATCAAAAATAGCACTATAGTTTCCTGTAATAATAGCTACTACTGCACCGTACGTAACCGAGATTAAAAACATGTCAATAAGGGAAGCACCTATGCGATTCATTACAAGCGCTGGACGATGCATCTTTAACTTCATTTTGTGTCGACTCCTTCATATCCTTCTTTACCCGTTTCATCGTACCACTTCTAAAAAACATTGTAAACTGGCGTTTCGCTTACTTTTCTTGTACAATGTGTTACAACAGCATTATAAAGGAGGTTCCCATATTGAAAAGATGGATAATCCTATTTGCCGCACTCTTATTAACAGGTTGCACAGGCAATACAAACCATTTAACCTATACAATTAACGATGAATATGAACTCATACATACTTCTGGAGATGCATTTGAACTTTTCCCATCGCAGGATGCTGTATATGCTACACAATACATCCCTGCAAAAATTACAGAAATTGCTTGGGACGATAAATACATTATCACAAAGCAAATTGAGGAAAAATCAGATCCAAATAATCCTGACGCAGCAATTACAAATAAAAAAAGTGAACATTATTGGATTATCGATGTAAAGCATAATAAACGATTCGGTCCTTATAATGAAAAACAATTTAACGAGCAAAAAGATGCTTTTAAAATTACAGTGCCTTTTCAAAGTGTAGATTCATATATGAAAGAGCTAAAAAAACAGTCAGCATAACTTTTTATGCTGACTGTTTTTGCTTAAATTATTATAAAGACACTTTATTTAGAGAGTGAAATATTAAAAGTTTGCGGTTCTTTAACAGCTTCATTTGTGTCTCCTGCTGCTAAATCATCTGTCGTAAACTTAATATCCTTTACTTTTTCTTTTCCATCATCAAGTATTAAACCGATAATTCCTTCTCGTGTCTCACCAGGCCTATAATCTTCCCTTGAAACACTCTTTGTACCAACGAGCGTATCTTCATCATATAAAAAGTTTTGAGTTGCTACATTAAAATGTTGTTTGTCATTTATAGCAACATCATTCATAGAGAAAAATTGCATGTTCTTATCTCCACTATTCTCTACCTTATATGTAATTTCAACATACCGAATCGTATCGCTAATCTCTGTTCCACTTAACGATGCATATAATTCAGCATCTTCTTGACTCACTTTATCTCCCAATCTACGCTTTACTTCTTCAGGAGTTAATGCAGTATACACTTTCAATGTATTTTTTGCCTCTTTGCTCATTTGTGATAATGAGATAACTTTAACGTCTTGTACGTGAATTTTCATTGGGGCTACTTCAAATGTCTGATTCACAGAATGAATCTGTTCTAATTCAAATGTCCCCCACCCTTTTTCTTTCACTTTTTGTCCTACTTTTTTAAGCTCACGCCCACCATACTCTTTTGTTTCTGGAATAGATTCTTTCTTTTTAGGTTCTGCCTTCTTTTCTTCTTGCTGGAAGCAACCACTTAACATAAGAAGAAAACTGCATAAAACAAAAATACTTTTCCATGCTTTCATCATTTAATTTCTCCTAACACTATCATTCATTAATATAAATTAGTCCCTTGATTTGTAAACTATAGAAACAATAAGAAGTCCACAAAACGAACTTGTCAGTCCAGATACTATTATACCTCCTATTTGGAAAATATGAAAATAGGGGTCTAATAACGCGTGAACGATAAATATAATGGCCGCCACAACGATAGATGAAGCCCAATATTTCTTTTTTTCCGCAGTTAAACTAGTATCTTGATCAGTTTCCCTCCTATATTTCCATAGTACATATATTAGTAATAGTAGACCAAAACATGTACTCCCATGCTGTAAAAATTTATAAATTGGAATACTATATACTTCTTGCTGTAACAGCGATATTTTCATAACAAAATAGCCTGTCTTATGAGTAAAAGCATCCCAAACGACATGCGTCACCATACCGAATAAAGCTGAATAGCAAAATACAAAAAAGTCCTTCCAAGTATATAGCCCCCACTTCGCATCTACTACATATTTATAGTAACTAGCAAAAGGCTTAGGTAAATGTGTTATAAACGGTCCTTTTAAAATACGATGATATGCATATGCTAATAAAAAAACGAGTGGTAAATTCAAATAGAAGAAACCAGCCCATGTATGGCCAATAATACCGTATGGCCTAAAATATAAAAAATATTCAAAATCAGGTGCCATACTACCCAATATAAGAGCCGTCACCGAAATATAACTAGAATGTTTCTTAGCAAAAGGGAGAACAGCTGCTGGATGTGCAAATGTAAACGGCATATTAATACTCCTCTTCATATTTCTAATAGAATACCATCTATCATAACGAGAGAATTAATCTTGATGCAATGTTTATTTTCACATTGGAATATGATAGTTTACGTGTTATAATCCACATAAAATATTCAGAAAATAAGGAGGTGTTCACGTGTCATTAACACTTGTCTTTTTTCTTGTTTTGTTTATATTGTTTTTAAGTACATACATTGGCTTCTTTCTATGGAAGAACTTGAAAATTATAAAATATATGCCTGCTCTCTTTGGTTTTATGAGCGTTCTTTTCATTTTCATATGGAAGAGAATGACTTTCGGCTGGGAAGGGCTCGGTTTTGGCGCACTTCAATATACAATATTACTAGCAAGTTGTCTTACATTAGTATTTGCCGCTTTTTTAGAATCAAAATCCGTTATGAATTGAGGTTTATATATTGATTGACGTACCCTTTTTAAAAAATGTCACATTAAAAAAAGAAAATATCCCTAGCTTTTCCGCATATCCTTACTGTCTACCCGCTATTCGAACTTTGCAATCACTAGCTTTCCACCCAAATGTAACATTCATTATTGGAGAGAATGGGACAGGTAAATCAACATTACTGGAAGCAATTGCAATTGCTTTAGGTTTTAATGCAGAAGGTGGAACGAAGAATTTCCGTTTTAGCACAAACGATTCCCATTCATCTTTACATGAATATCTTCGAATTTCAAAAAGTTTCAATACACCAAACGACGGTTTCTTTCTTCGCGCTGAATCATTTTATAACGTTGCTTCTTATATCGATGAAATAGATGCTATAAAATCTTATGGCGGCGTTTCACTTCACGAACAATCACACGGCGAATCCTTCTTCTCATTATTTATGAATCGTTTTTCAGGACAAGGTTTATACATTTTAGATGAGCCTGAGGCCGCTCTATCACCAATGAGGCAACTTTCTATGCTTATTCGAATGCACGAACTAGCGGAACAAGGTTCACAATTTGTTATCGCAACGCATTCTCCCATTTTAATGGCTTATCCTGAATCTACTATATACTCTTTAACTCAAGAAGGGATTCACGAATCTACATTAGAAGAAACGGAGCATTACCAAACGACGAAACTTTTCTTTGAAAATCGCGATCGATTATTTCATCACTTATTTGAGTCATAAAAAAAGAGGCAGCAATCGCTGCCTCTTTTTTATAATGCTTCTATAAATAAAGCTACTCCAATACCGCCTCCAACGCATAGAGAGGCAATACCTTTCTCTAATCCACGTCTTTTTAATTCGTGAATTAAACTTACCGTAATACGAGCTCCTGTACAACCAATTGGATGTCCAAGTCCTACACCACTACCGTTTACATTCACTTTCTCACGGTCTAACCCTAACTCTTTCTCTACAGCTAAATATTGTGCAGCGAAAGCTTCATTAATTTCAAGTAAATCTGCATCTTCTAATGACCAATCTACTTTTTCTAATCCTTTACGAATTGCTGGTGCTGGTCCAATACCCATAATTTTCGGATCTACACCCGCTACTGAGTATCCAACAATTCGAGCTAACGGTTGTAAGCCCTTTTCTTTTGCTTTTTCTTCGCTCATTAATACTAGAACTGCACTTCCGTCATTAAGACCAGATGAATTCCCTGCAGTTACTGATCCGTCTTTACGGAAAGCTGGTTTTAATCCTGCTAATTTTTCCGCTGTAATATCTGCACGTGGATGTTCATCCTTCGCAAATACAACTTCTTTTCTACGTTCTTTTATTGTAATAGGAACAATTTGATCGTCAAAGTATCCAGACTCCATCGCTTGCAACGCTAATGTATGACTACGAAGCGCAACTTCATCTTGTTCCTCTCTTGTAATTTCATATTGTTCAACTAAATTTTCCGCTGTTTCACCCATCATAATATGGTGAATCGGATCTTCTAAAACTTCCCACACCGTATCACGAATTTCTCCGTGCTGTAGACGTTGTCCCCAGCGGTGTTGTTTTAATGCATAAGGGCTCGAGCTCATTGCTTCTACTCCACCTGCAACAACAATATCACTTACACCTAATTGGATTTGCATTGCAGCAGACATAATTGCTTGCATACCTGAAGAACATTGACGTTGAATTGTATAACCAGTAACTGTGTCAGGAAATCCTGCCGCTAATGCAGCTGTTCTTGCCGTATTTGCTTCATCAGTTCTTTGAATACAATGACCTAAAATTACTTCATCAACTTCATGTGGCTCTACTCCGCCTCTTTTTACAGCTTCCTGAAGTACAGGAACAGCTAATTCTACTGGTGTTATATTTTTTAGTGCTCCTCCGAAAGTTCCAATTGGTGAACGAACTGCAGCTGTAATGACAACATTATGCATTTTGTACTTGCCCCTCTCTTATGTACCCTAGTAAGTTTGTAGGTGAAATTCCATAAGTTGTATGTCTAAAATTATCATACTATAAACATACCAAAAAATCAAAATATTTAATATAATAAAAATAGAAGGAATTAACCTTCTATTCTGTCAATGCGTATAAGAATTTTTGTAATATCTTCTCTGTCGTTTCATTCAATTTTGGTAACTTATCTACTGGAAAATATTGAAGTTCTAACCCTTCATGATCGAGCTTTAATTCTCCGCTTACATGATGTGCCTGATACAGATGAATCACATTAAAAATTTCATCTCCATTTGGATAACGAAAATAAACTTCCTTTCCTGAAAGAACGCCAAGAAATTGCATAATTTTCGCGTTTAGTCCCGTCTCCTCGAATAATTCTCTACGAGCAGTTTCTTCTGTCGTTTCTCCCAGTTCCATTGCCCCACCAGGTACGCCCCAATCATATGTATCTGAACGATATTGAAGCAATACTTCTTGATTATCATTTAATATAATAATTGCTGATCCTACTAAAATAAGTGGTCTCGTACCAACTACTTTGCGTAACTCTTCAATATACCCCAATATGTAAACTCCCCTTTCCTCACCCTTCCTTATCATAACAAAATTCTCTTTCTTTTGTTGCTGTAATTTTCAATAAAAAAGGAAGCTTCCACTTCCTTTTTTTACCGTTATCCTGCTATTTGCGGGCGGTAAGACCCCTACCTCAAAATTCAGCGAAAGTAAAGAAGTTAGGTGGGGATCGGGCTGCCCATAAAAGCCCTATTGGTGAGGGCTGATAATCAGTGGGCGATGAACAAAACCCCCACTGATTAAAGTTTCACTTTATTTCTTAAAGCTTTCGTATTTTACAACTTCAAAAGCTTCTTCAATTTCCTCATTATGATAATGGACATATGTAAAACGCCCTAATTCTACTAACCTAGCTATTTCTTGCAATGCTTTATGCTGATCATATGTTTCTTCAATTGTAATATGTACATAAAACTTCATTAATGGATGTTCATATAAAGGTTCTCCCACCTCTACATATACATCTTCAACCCCTTGCACAACTCTTACATAGCTCGCAAATTGATACAGAGCTTCTCTGTCTGAAACGATTTTTAATGTATACATATATTCTCCCCCTTTTCTTTACTATATCAAAAAGATGACCATACTACATTATAGAACTATGAAATTTTTTCGACTTATAGTCTATATA
>NZ_JBFPJH010000149.1:0-8224 GCF_040838255.1 Bacillus sp. C30
TCACCCCCTTGAATCTTGTATTCGGTTGAAAGATTGGTACCTCTGTCTAATAAGTAATTTACGAATGAGTTGGATGTTGATGACTTTCTTAGTCATTCTTCGTATCTCTTACGAGGTAGTAGCACTTATTAGTTCAGAGGAGCACAAACACTATCTAATACTTATCAAAATAGGAGTGTATACGATGTTGTATTTAGGTATTGATATTGCCAAACATAAGCATTATGCATCTATTATGGATTCCAACGGGAATCCTGTGGAAAAACCATTCCCAGTCTATAATCATAGAAAAGGAGGCCAATCATTATTAACGAAAATATATCAACACATTGACGCCCCAACAGCAATTAAAATTGGAATGGAAGCTACTGGACATTACTGGTTAGCGTTATATTCCTTTTTACTAGACCATGGATTCTCAGTGATTGTACTGAATCCGATTCAAGCGAACGCGTGGCGTAAAGGAACAGAGATTAGAAAAAGAAAAACCGATGCCATTGATGCGACAATGATCGCTGATATCATTAGGTTTGGGCATTTTTTAGAAACCCCTCTTGTAAATGAAAAAATGTTTGCCCTCAAACAACTCAGTCGCTTTCGTAATTCACTCGTAAGTAATATGGGGGATTTAAAACGTAAAACGCTTATCATATTAGATCAAACATTTCCTGAATACCAAAAGATGTTCTCAGATGTTTTCGGTAAAACTTCCACACAACTCTTACTGGAATATGCTTCTCCCAGTGACTATGAACAGGTATCGATTGATGATTTGACCCAAATAATCGAACAAGCAAGTCGTAACCGACTGGGCAAAGAAAAGGCGCATCAGATCATCGAGTCCGCCTCTCATTCATTTGGTATTACTTTCGGTAAAGAAGCATTCTCATTCCAACTAAAAATGTTAATGGAGCAAATCCACTTTATTGAAGTTCAAATCAAACAATGTGAAGAACAAATGGACCAACTCCTTATTGAATTAGATACCCCTATAACGACAGTACCTGGCATTGGACCTATTTTAGGTGCCACTATACTAGGTGAAATTGGAGATATAAAACGATTTGATAAGCCTTCAAAACTCGTCGCTTATGCGGGCATCGATGCCTCTGTATCCCAGTCGGGCCAATATAACTCGACAAGCATGTCTATATCAAAGCGTGGCTCTTCCCATCTACGTAGAGCATTATTTCAAGCCGCCATTACTGGTTATAAATATGATCCAATTTTGAAAGCTTTTTATGAGAAGAAAAAACAGCAAGGAAAACATTATTACGTTTGTATCTGTGCATTAGCCAGAAAATTATGTCATATTATTTACGCTATCTTAAAAAGCAATAAGCCTTATAAAGTCCCTATCCATATCGCCTAAAAATCAAGTTACTATCTTGATTTTTTTTAGCCTTTTCTCAAGGTTTATTTGGTGTACTCTTTTTTCAGCGGACACTTCCATTATTTATCCTGCATTTCATCCTTGACTTTTCATAGTTGGTCTTTATTAGAATTTAATACCATCTAACATAAAGTCGAATTCATCCACAAGAATGTTATCCGCTTGCCATAGTGCATGAATAAAAGCTTGGAATCCATCTGTTTTGCGCTTATCTTCATCTTTTTTCAGATATTCTTTGTTGCCGTCTTTTTTGATGTGGACATAGACGTTGTTGGTGTACCAGCGCATTAATGGATTATCACCAAAAATAATTTGTCCATTTGCAAATAGTGTTTCAACCCGCGGAGCTAAAAGCGAATGAATCGCTCTTGGATTACGGATATATAGTAACGTGAAACCTTCTGCTTCCAGTGCTGCTTTAACGAGATCTAGACGGAAATTATCAGCTACAATTGTACTAACGCCGTATATTTCCCGCATGTTTACAAACCAATCTACAATATGTTGGATGTTAATGACCGGTTCATCCACAATAGTAAGTAACCCTTTTTCTTCCCATTCTTTAATAGGCGCCTTTAATTTCACTGTGTCTAAAAACCCTTTCCTTACAAAAGAATGTGTTTTCCAAATGAAATCATTACCATGCTTAAATAGCAAACCAACTGCCGCGAAGTCTTTAATTCTCGCATAATCGAGGCCTCCCACAGCTGTTTTGTGTTTTAACTCTGGAATGCCCCTAAGTGTTTCCCCATCTTCTTCAAAACCTGTACGCATGATTTCTTCCCATGAAGCTACAGACTTTGTTAAATCCGTTTCAGGGTAGTTCATACGTTTTGTTATGAATTCTTCGCGATTCGATGGATTGTTTGCTAACTGTTTATATTGAGTTAATACCTTTTTAAATAAACCTTTCGCATAAGGACTTCTCGGCTCACTAAACATAGGATTTGCTTTTTCCCACACATCAGGATGATCAATTTCTTCTGGATCATCAATCTTACAGATGAAAGGAAATAGTGGATCTTCTAAATCTTCACCTTTTAAAATATTCATAGCTCGTTCTTTCGTCTTATCTAGAAAACCCTCACGAACAAAACCATCTGTACCAATAAAAAATTCTCTAGCATTTGGCACTTTCCCAAGTCCACTAGAGAATACGTTAACTACATCAAAATTTTCATATCGATGGATTTCATCATAAATAACACAACCGTCACGAAGTCCATCTTTAGAACTTGCATTAGATGTATGATATTGCATAACGCTCTTTGTATCATTACCAAGTATTTCAACCTTCGTGCGGTAAAACATGTCTTCTAATACTTCTTTACCTTCAATAACATCATACACTTCACGGAATGATACTTTTGCTTGCTTCTCATTGTTGGCCACAATGGAAACATTGTATCGATCTATTCCATGTAATGGACTAATAAAGAAATGACATAACGATGAAATCAAACCATTTTTACCGCCACCACGAGCCATCATAATAAGAAATTGCTCGTAAAAAACAGAATCGTCTTCTTTATAGAAAAGAAAAACAAATGCGGTTAGGAATTTTTGAAATGGCTGTAAGGTAAAATGCCATCTCTCTGTGAATTTGATGTAGCTTTCATGCATGTCCGTATCAAAATATAAATCCTCCCGTGGAAATATATACGTTTCTAGATACTCCATCAGCATGATACGCTCTTTATTCCATTTGATTTTCCCTTCCCAGTACGATTCTATATACTCACTCACATAGGTAGGACAAATCATATCAAATCACTTGCCACGTACTTCCTCACTTCTTTCTGATTCCTTTCTTCAGGCAATAAGTCTGTCAGTTGCTTCATAATCCGTTGATACGATTGATCCCGCGTATTATATAATCTAGCAACAGGTCGCTCTCTTTCATACGGCTCTGTTTTATCAGATTGAGAGAACATTTCATAATCACCATTCTCAGATAGGTCCATCCACATTTCATTTAATGAAACACGTAACCTCGCCGCTTGTACGATTAAGCCCTCTACCACTTTTAATTTCCTTGTCGGGATATCTTGAAATAATGTCCGTAAGCGTTCGGTTTCTTTTTGAACAAGGGCATCACGCTCTACAGTATCTGTCATAGTATCACCTCGATTCCATCCTCTTTTTAAACAAGGGGAGGGGTCCCACGCGAGAAAGCGAAAAAATCCAGAAAATCGACCCCCTCCTCCGGTGCCCCTTAGACGAAAAAAAGCCCAATCCTCGAACCGGGGGGGTTATTACCGAATCATTTTTACCACTTTTCATCGTTTTCCCATTTATTCTGTTTCTTTTTGAATGTTCTACCGTGTTCTTTATTGTGGCAATCCACACAGATTGTTTCGAGATTATCTATTTCTAATGCAAGTTCTGGATGATGTTCAAGTTCTTTTATATGATGGACAACAAGTTGAATCTTCTTACGCTTCGCACTCTCACTGTACTCATTGGTATCGATGCGAACATGACCATTACGTTTACACTCTTGGCATTCATAGTTGTCACGCTTCTTTACTTCTTCACGCAATTGTTTCCACTCACCACTATCATAGAACTTACGCTTCTGTTGTTTAGTTTTGTATTCTTTCATTATTTTTTACAAATTAACTTTCTTCTAAAAATTATCAATGATTTTATTTATTGTACTCACTTTTCTCGTTTCATATTGTATTGTCTGACATCTTTATTACCACTCTATCTCAATATTATATTTTTTGTAATCCTTATATATTTCGCAAGTTCTTTCTCATCTATCGACACAAAGATTGAATCCATCACAACTACCTTCTCAAGATGAGTTAGTTCTATCCCTCTTCATCCTTCGAATGTTTCTTTAGCCAATCCGCTAATCCCCCTAGCGATTTCACCTTTCCCTTAAATATCCATACATCTATCTTTCTTTTTAATCGAACAAAAAAAGAAGAATTGCATTGTTTGTATTTTTCTTTATCCCTCTTCAATAATTCTTTCATTGTTAAACTGATTAAATATTCTTTTGAGTAAGGTACAAAGCGTTTTCCATACCATTTGTAATACTTGAAGTACGTTACATCAATTCCAACTTTCTCGTACACTTTAAGATGTTTGTTGTAAGTTTTATCGTCTATATGGTAAAGACCAAGCTCATCAATCTTCTTTTGTAAATCTGTATCGACGTTATCCAATCTTCCCTCACTCCTTATCTTTCTCCAATAAAAAAACGCCCAAATGGATGTTTACTAATTTATATTCATTTATTTGGTATACAAAACCAAAATTAGTACATATTAAAAATGTTGGAGAACATACAGTATCGCTCACGCATTGAATGAATCCTTCCTTAGTTATTTTTCTTCCTCCTGAATGAAGAGCGTACTGTGTAATCTATAATCAAAATTAACCATCATACTCTTTCATTAAAGTTATACAGTCGTTCTTCATCTGTTTTTAAAGTCTAGATTAAGTTCCACAAGATAGTAACTCATTAAGAATTGTTTCTAAAACGGCTTTCACATGTTTTAGAACTACCTTTAGGTTTAATTATTTCAATTTCATAAGATTTACCTTTTGATACTGCTTATAGGTGGTGTTCGCTTATTTTCCTGTCCTTGTACATACACTCTTCTCCTATCTTTCTCCAATAAAAAAACACCCAAATGGATGTTTACTAATTTATATTCATCTTTTTTGGTATGTAAAACCAAATATAGTAAATATTAAAATTGGATGAAGAACATACGATACAATTGGCACATGGCATACCCAGGAATGCAATATACCAAATATATCAGTTCTTCTTCCCATTTCTATTCAGAAGGTTGAAGAATGTACGATGTAAATTCATCAAAATTACCTACCACACATTGTATTATATTGGCATTCTTCATTCCCTCACCCACACTGTTATGAAAAAGGAAGCTGTCATGAAATATTCTCATTATCTGATTCTTCTTTCTCATTTTTCCGTGCATTGTATACGCCATAATATTTTATAACTAAAATAAAGTTAGTCATACCTGAAACTGTTTTTAATATTTTTCTTTTACTAATTTTGCTATCTTCGTTTATTCAGGACTTCAATCGCATTTTCTCTATCTGTAACAGCGCTATAAAGCTTTGTAAAATTGTCAAAAGTGACAAACGAAAAAGTACCTGTTTTCACGAGTACTTGTCTGAAAAAAGTTGAATGGAATTGAAAATTTGCTTTATATACTATACTTGTCTCTTATCAAGTATGCATAGAGAAAGAGCACCTGTGCCTAAGGTACCCCTTCAAAAATGAGATAATTTGGTCTTCTATGTTGAGGATGAAATAAGCAGGTTAGACTTGCTCCATATCCTACTGTATGCATGCGTAGGAATGCTTACTACAACATTCATTACAGTATGTGATATTTATAGCGCAGATCTCTTATGTACTTTCCACACACTACCCCGAAAAGGAGTTTATTATGAAAAAGAAAGTTCTAATGGGTTCGTTGATTATTTGTATGTTGCTCTTTATATGGGTTATATTTAATTCCTAGTATATAATTATTTAATGGGCTTAGTTATACATCCAAAGAGAGTCTATCATGAAGCTACTTCCATATATCCCCTTACCAAGTGGCTGGCTCGGTTTATTCGCCTATTGGTATGCTCGTTTCTTTTTATACCATTTTTGGTTTCTATAGAAAAAGAGAACATCTTTTGTAGATGCTCTCTCTTATCAACGGCTACATTCAATCTGCACCATTGAAGCTGGTTTCGGATTTTTGTTGCCGCATAATCGAACCGTTTAGAATATGAAATTTGCCATTGTAATGGGTGATTTCCGTCACCTTTCACTTTCCCATACTACCATAATACCTCATTTTTCGGGGCCAAAAGTGACATGATAGTGACATCTTTTATCTTTCTCCTAATTTTTCAGCGATTGCATTCACTATTCCATCTCGCCAGCGTAATGCAGTCCGCTTTGTTATGTGAAGGTCTTCTGCGATTCCATCCCATGTCTTACATTGAGGTTTTGTCCAATATTTTAATTTAACTAGCTTTTGTTTCTCTGGCTCTAACAATACATATACATGTTCAATTGCGTCTGCTAATTCTTCTAGGCGTCTTAGTTTTTTATGTACCGTCAACTTTGTTCCGATGCGTTCCGTTGGGCGATCTGGTACATTCTTTCTCCCCCCTCCGATGCTTTCATCATCATGAGGTGAACACAAGATCAGATTCTTTCGCAAGAATGCAATTTCACGCAACGTATCATTGTAACCATATAACTCACTCTCAAGATATTTAAAAGTAGCTTCTTTCATCTTCGGTTGTTGCTTTGCACGAATCATTCACATCCTCCTGACACCGTTGATTTATCGTTCTTATAAAACACGCTTTTTCAAGTGATCACGTAAACTACCAGCGTGACATTTTAAAGGCCTTGCAATTTCCGCATAGCTCATTCCTTTATTCCGTAATTGAACCGCATCCTCACACAACTAACCCCATTTCCATTCTGTATTCTTTTTTCTCACATTCTCCTCCCCAGACAAACTCTCTCCTAACTGATACACTTCTTTTCCCCACCCACAATGCTAGATACAATGTTTATATGATCCGAATAAATATTCACATCCACGACAATGTTGTTCTTGTATATTTATAATTCGAATTCTCTTTTCTTTTGCGTTCATCTTCCATTCTCCCCCATTTTTTCTTTTTCCTTATGATAGCAAAAGAAACGTACTTTGTTTATGAAACTTATTCCGGCATCTGAAATAGCTTGCGTTTTTTCAATTCTCAATACAAGTGACTCACATGGCACCTACCTCTTTTGCAATATCTGGGTACGGTACACCTTGTTGGAAGAGTAGAACCGTTTGTTCCCCCCCTCATTCCATTTCTCTTCTGGCGTGAGTACACAGATTGCCCTTTTCTTCCGACGATGTCGCATTTTCTTCTCCAATTTCATTCCACCCTTCTGTACAACATTTTGATGTTTTTACACACTATTAATCACCCTCAAATGGAGTGGACTTCTGATTGAAAATCATGTAAATGGCTCCGCTCACTACATAAAGCAGTTCGGTTTTGCCAGTTGTTCTTTCTGGTTTGATTAACCTTTTATTGAACATGAACATACACTATAAAAAAATTTACTCATTTAGAAAAATTTGATTACACTAGTTTTCCCGAAAGGTATTGAAGTCTGCATCTGGATTTAAATACCTTTTTCGGTTTAATTAACCATTTATAGAAGATAAACATATATTATTAAAATTGTAGGTATACACTGGTTCGAGAGCCCTTTACTTCAGGGCTCTTTCTTTATAAACACACTTATCCATGTTTCTCCCCAAAATTAAAAAATGCCCGTTTTAAGATAATGCTTTGCTTGGTAATAAAAATGATGATAAATCCAATTCCCACTGAATTTCTTATCCAAATACACAATTTCAAAACCGTATTTTGCTTTAAATGTATTTAGCCTTCCCAGTAAAGCCAATGGATTATATTTTGACTGATACTTCCCTTGCAACATCTTTTCGTATCCGTGTAAGTCCTCCACAATTAGAGTGAAGGGAATATCTTTTGAGCGAATCAATTCATTTTCAAACGCTGTTTGCGTATTTTTTTGTAAGTTCCCTGTGATTTCATCCATGTGAGCTTTCCGTTCCACCCGACTGTCTAAATAAATATCACGTGGTATTCCAAGCTCTTCGTTCTTAGGGATCATGCAACCATAATCACCGGTATCTAATTTTTGATTCTTTATCGGTACACCCTTTTGATGTAAATAATCAAGAATATGTCCATTTACATTTTCACGAGTATCTACCACGATTGTGAGTGTTTTAA
>NZ_JBFPJH010000150.1:0-8183 GCF_040838255.1 Bacillus sp. C30
AAACAAGAAAAAATAAATGAATGAAATTTTGTATCTTTTTCTAATGCACGATAAAATAAAAAGTTACCTTCTATCGGTAACCTTTATTCCTTATATCGTACAGCTGGCAATATAATAATAGCTTCAGTTCCTTTTCCGCTTTCACTTTTATATTCCAATGTGCCATTATGCGCTTGTAAAATACTAAATGTTACCATAAGGCCTAATCCTGTTCCTTTTTCTTTTAAAGAATAATACGGTTGTCCAAGCCTTACTAACTGTTCTTTTGTCATTCCAACACCACTATCTTTAACTCTTATTATTATCAATTCATCTTTTTGAATAGCTGTTACTTTTAAATACCCTTTGTTTCCTTGAATTGCTTCAATACCGTTTTTAACAACATTCATAATAGCTTGCTTCAATTTCGTCTTATCACCGATAGTATAAAGGCTCTCAGAAATCTCAACTTGCAAATAAACGCCCTGCATCGCTGCAAATGATGACATAAGAGTTGTCATTTCAATTAATTGTGCTGATAAACAAATATGTTCTTTTTTTTCAATTTGAGGCCTTGCTAAATTTAAATAATCTGAAATAATCTGTTCAGCACGATCCAGTTCAGCTAATACGAGACGCATATAATCTTTGTTTTTTACGTCTTCCGTACTCTCTAGCAATTGAATAAACCCTCGTACAACAGTGAGAGGGTTTCGAACTTCATGTGCAACACTTGCAGCTAACTCACTTACAATATTAAGTTTTTCTGATTTTTGCATTTCTGTACGCAATAATGCATTTTCGTTTAAATACTCAGTCAAATACACTTGAAATACCATTGTCATAACCATAATAAGTGATGCAAATATATACCCACTATATAGATTAGATATGTACGGTGTAAAACCTGTTTCTAAAAGGACATTCAACATCCCGACTACTAATGAAACAAGAACATAAAATGATGCAATCATAAAAGCTAATATTAGCTTCTTATCTCTTGAAAAAAGAGACCATTTCTTTGACAAAAATAATGGAATTATCGAAAGAAATATAACTTCTACCATAGGCAACCAACTAAGCCCCTTAAAAATCCATTCATATGCAACATAAATAATGGCAGGGATGAGCCCAACAATCCCACCATATAAAAAACCACTAACAATTGGGACTGGATGAAAATTGTATCCGCAAACGGTACCAAAACAAATAGAGTATGTCATGGAGAGAACGAGTGTAACGCTAGATAAAAACATAATAAAGTAGCGATTAGGCTTCGGAAGCATTCCTTGATAACGATTTAAACGAATCGCTTCATATAAAAATAGTGGTAAAATAATGATGGCAATTTGGATCATTAAATCACGAATCAGCTCCATAGCCTCTCATCCCCTATATGTATTTTGATATGATTATATCATTTTATAAGTCTATTTGTTTCAAAATTTTGATTTTTCTTAACATCTTTGTTAATTATTTGTTAACAACTAATAATAAATGTTACAAATTTCCGAAATGATTGTAAACCCTGTACCAAATTTCCTTCGTGCAGTATACAATGAATACGGATTACAAAGAAAATAAAAAACACTTCACTAGACGGACAACTATCGCAAAATACAGCATATAATCCATACTATCTATGTTTACAAATAAGTGATCATTACTTTAGTAGGAGGAAGATAAATATGGCGGGTACTACGCTTGTTTTAAAAGAAGAAAATTTGGTTGTGCTAGAAAACGTTGAAAAATCAGTATACGAAGAATTGCAACATAAAGCAGGGGACGAAGACTGTACATGTGCTGTAAATGAATCCGTTGTCCATCTTGGCAAAGTATCTTCCGTACTTTGGAACGAAGATGAAATAGATTGGGAATACGGTTATTAAAAAGTCGCTTGCAGCGGCTTTTTTTGTGTTTATGCTTAAGTGAAACTTTAATTAACTCACACAGCTTATACTCTTATAGACATTTGAATCCTCACATAATTTCTTACTTCCACTGAATTTTAAGATACGATTCTTATCTTTCACAAATAGCGGGGGAAATTTTATAAACAAAGCGTAATAGTTGAAAATATGATAAAATGAACTTAATTTTCAAACGGAAGAAAGGGAGATACAATGGAACAATTCATTAATCCTAGAGTGAAGGACATCCAAATTTCTGGAATCCGTCAGTTCTCTAATATGATTCAAAACTATGATAATCTTATCTCTTTAACAATTGGGCAACCCGATTTCCCTACACCTTCTCTAGTAAAAGAAGCAGCTAAACGGGCCATTACAGAAAATTATACAAGCTATACACATAACGCTGGTTTACTAGAATTACGCAAGGCAGCTTGTAACTTTGTAAAGGACAACTACAATTTACATTATTCACCTGAAAACGAAACCATTGTTACAATCGGTGCTAGTGAAGCGATCGATGTTGCATTCCGAACTATTTTAGAACCAGGAACGGAAGTAATTTTACCTGCTCCTATTTACCCTGGTTACGAGCCGATTATTCGACTATGTGGTGCAACTCCTATTTTTATAGATGTTCGCGAAACTGGATTTCGTTTAACAGCTGAAGCATTGCAACATGCAATTACAGAACGAACAAGATGCGTCGTTTTACCGTATCCTTCTAATCCAACTGGTGTTACCTTATCAAAAGAAGAATTAGAAGATATTGTATCTATCTTAAAAGATAAAAATATTTTCGTTCTTTCTGATGAAATTTATAGTGAACTTGTATATGAAGAAAAACACACATCTATCGCTCATTTCCCAGAAATGCGTGATAAGACGATTGTCATTAACGGCTTATCAAAATCACATTCTATGACCGGCTGGCGTATCGGACTTTTATTTGCTCCAGAATATTTAGCAAAACACATATTAAAAGTTCATCAATACAATGTTACATGTGCTACTTCAATCGCTCAGTATGCTGCAATCGAAGCTTTAACAGCTGCTAAAGATGCCCCGAAGATGATGCGCTATCAATACAAAAAACGCCGTGATTACGTATATAATAGACTCATTCAAATGGGTTTAACGGTTGAGAAGCCAACAGGTGCATTTTATTTATTCCCATATGTTGGACATTTAACATCTTCATCATTTGATTTTGCACTTGATCTTGTAAAAGAAGCTGGGCTAGCCGTTGTTCCTGGAACCGCATTTTCCGAATACGGTGAAGGCTACCTTCGCCTTTCCTATGCTTACAGTATCGAAACTTTAAAAGAAGGCTGTGACCGTTTAGAAGCCTTTCTAAAGAAAAAAGCTAAGAGTTAAACTCTTAGCTTTTTGTTGCATAATGATCACAAGTTTGACGCTTCAATAATTTATGCGGAATAATAATGCATTTTGAAGTAGATTCAGAATGCTCCACCTTATCAACTAAAGCTTTTGCCGCTTCATACCCTAATTGATAAATATTCACATCAACTGTCGAAAGTGGTGGACTAGCAATTTCTGATAATAAAGCATTGTTAAAGCTTACAATCGAAACATCTTTCGGTACAACAAATCCTTTTTTAGAAAGCGCACTTAACACGCCAAGTCCAATTAAATCATCCGTTGCCATAATTGCCGTCGGTGGTTGCTTTAGTCCCATTAATTCCTCAACAGCCTGTTGACCACTCTCTCTTGAAAAATCAAAGTGTAAAATATACTCTTTCGGCAATAGAATATCTGCTAGTTTCAAAGCATCACTCATCCCCGCCAAACGATCTCTCGTTACAAGTAAATCTGATCCACCGCCGATGAATGCGATTTGTTTATGGCCTAATGAAATCAAATATTCCGCTACTTCTCTTGCAGCTGTATAATTGTCATTATCTACATATGTAATTTCATCTTTTCGATCATATGGTTTTCCAATTAAAACAAACGGGAAGTTTTGGTCATGCAAGTATTGAATAATCCGATCGTTCTCTCTTGAATATAAAAGAATAATACCACCGATTTGACGCCCTTGTACCATTTTTACAACACCATTAAAAATTTCATCTTCCGTTTCACCAGTCGACATATAAAGCGCATACCCTTCCACATGTGCAAATGAACTAATTCCTCTTATAACTTCTGGGAAAAATGGATTTTGAAAAGCTTTACTTGCAGAACTCGGCATAACAAGACCAAGTGTCTTCGTCGTTTGGTTCGCAAGGTTTCTTGCATTTAAATTTGGATGATACCCTAATTCACTCATTACTTTTCGAACACGGCGCTTTGTCTTTTCACTTATACTTGGATTATCAGCAATTACACGAGAAACAGTTGATGGTGCTACGTTCGCCTTCTTCGCCACATCTTTAATTGTAACTGTCATAAAAATCCCCTCCTTTCACTTCTCTGCCATTTTCATATATTTTATCTTGCACCCGTTGCAAGTCATAGGAGAAGTCATAAACTGTCATTTATTTATTCTATCTTGCAAAACTTATCATATTCTCCCTCTCCATGTATTGTAAGGGATATAGCTCTTTTTTCCTATACTATAATATACTATTTATTTCACTTCTTTTCATATGCGATGTCAAATCTCTTTTCATCTCTCTATAATTTTTTTATAGAGAGATGAAAAGAAAAATGGGACATAATGTCCCATTTCTCATCCTTTCGTACCTCCAGCTGTTAAACCAGAAATAAAGTATTTTTGTAGTGATAAGAATAAAATCGAAATCGGGATTGCAATTAATACGGAACCAGCCGCAAACGTCGTAAATTCATTACCAAATTTCTTCGCTACCATTTCATAGAGTCCAACTGCTAAAGTGTAATTTTCCGGCGTGCGTAAAATAATACTTGCTAAAATGAAATCTGTAAATGGACCGATGAAAGTGAATAATGCTACAACCGCTACGATTGGCTTTGCAAGCGGCATAATGATTTGCCAAAAAATACGGAAGTGTCCTGCTCCATCCATGCGGGCTGACTCATCCAACTCTTTCGGAATCGTATCAAAATACCCTTTCATAAGCCAAGTATTCATTGGAATTGCTCCACCTACATAAATTAAAATTAATGCAAGATGTGTATCAATTAATCCTGTTAACTGCGCTAATACATATAGTGCGATTAACGCTGCAAAGTTCGGAATCATTTGTAGAATTAAAAATGTTAATAAACCATTTTTTCTTCCGACAAAACGATATCTCGAAAATGCATAAGCAGTAAAGCTAATTGCTAACACCGAAAAAATCATCGTCATAACACTAACTTTTAACGTATTTTTATACCAAAGTAAGTAATTACTTGAATCAAGATCAAGTAGCTTACGATAATGATCTAACGTAGCATTTTTTGGAATAATGCTAGAACCAGACAAACTATCTCCTGGATTAAACGATGAACCAATAATCCATAGTAATGGATAGAAAATAATCGCACACATTATGAAGATAACCAAATAACTTAATGAAAGACGTAACATCTTTTGTCGTTTAATATTCATTTACATCATATCCTCTTCTTGGAATGATTTTGTTCTCTTAAATTGCCATAACGCAACTGTAATAACGATTAACGATAAAATCATTGTAAGAGCTGCTGCTTTTCCGTACTGCGCTGAAGTCATCGTTAACTTATAAATCCATGAAATTAAAATATCCGTTCCACCTGCATCTTGCCCCGCTACAGCAGGACCTCCGCCGTTAAATAGATAAATGATACTAAAGTTATTAAAGTTAAACGTATATTGTGTAATTAAAATTGGTGCTGTTGCGTATAAAACAAGTGGCAATGTAATTTTGCGGAACTGTTGCCAAGCAGTTGCTCCATCTACTGTAGCAGCTTCATATAATTCTCCTGGAATCGATTGCAATATACCTGTTGTCATTGCAAAGACGAATGGGAAACCGAGCCACGTTTGGATCATAATTAAAGCAATCTTCGCCCAAAACGGATCTGTCATCCAAGCAATCTTTTCAATCCCGAATAAAGCTAATACTTGATTATTAATTGCTCCAAATGTTTCATTAAACATACCAGAGAAAACAAGAATAGATACGAATGCTGGAACTGCCCACGGTAAAATGAAGATTGTTCGAATAATTGCCTTTCCTTTAATACCAGGCTGATTTACGATAATCGCTAAGAAAATACCAAGCGCAACTTGTAATGTCGTTGCAACAAATGTCCAAATGACAGTCCAAGAGAATACGCTTAAAAATGTCTCTCTCCACATCGGTAATGTGAAAATATCAATAAAGTTTTTAAAGCCCACCCAATCTACTAATTTAGCTGGAGGAGAGTGGTATAAATCATAATTCGTAAATCCAATTAAAATTACGAAGATGATTGGAAATACAACTACAAAGATAAGTAATAGAAAACCTGGTGAAACCATTAAATATGGAAAACCTTGATCTAGTAAATTACGGTATTGCTCTTTTACAGAGTTTAATGGTGTTCCTATATCACGTTTCTTCCCGTTTTGATATGCATCATATAAATTAAATCCATATATTCCGAGTCCAAACACGATGACGATAAGTGCCAAGATCCCTTCCACTAATAGAAAGACAGAATGGTCACGTGGAACTTCTGTACCGAGTGTTACAATTCCCCATAATCCCATATTTAATAAATCAGCAAATGCTACAATAAATGAACCTGTTAATACTAGAAAAATAAGGCCTTTTACAAATTGTTTATTATACATTTGGCCTATGCCTGGAATGATTGATAACATGGTTGCCATTTTCCTATGTTTTGAACCTTTTAAGCCGTTTGCTGGTTCCATAGATGTTTGCATGTTCCTTCCCCCTTTTTTCTGGGAGAGAATTCGTGCCTCTTATAGTAGAGGCACGAATTTCACCTTATTTTTTATTGCTGTGGTTTGCCTCAATATTCCCTTTAATTTGCTTCACTGCATTATCAAGTGCTGCTTTTGGTGCTTCTTTATCTGTAACAACTAACTGAAGAGCGTCTCCAGCTGGTTTCCATACTTCTTGCATTTCTGGAATATTCGGCATTGGAATTCCATTTTCTGATTGAGTTGCAACTGCTTTTGCAGCTTCATTATCTTTAATAATTGGATCTTCCATTACTGATTTTACTGGAGGAATCTCTTTTGTCTTCTCAAATCTAATTTTTGCGTTTTCTTCATTTGTTACCCACTCAGTGAATTTTGTAGCTAAATCATTTTGTTTAGAGAAGCTTGTTACATGCCATCCTTTTACCCCAACAAATGTTTTCATCGGTTGACCATTTGGTAATTTTGGCATTGGAGCAACACCATAATCAATTCCGTTCTTTTCCATCGCTTGGAACGCCCACGGTCCGTTCATAATAGATGCTGCTTTTCCTTCATTGAATAATCCATCAGCAGCAGGTCCACCAGATTCACCGATAATACCTTTCGGGAATAACTTTTCTTTGTACCATTTTTGAAGATATTCAGCACCTTGTACTGCTCCGCTATTATTTAATCCAACATCACTTGCATTTGGCTTTCCGTCTTTCTCACCAAATACATATCCGCCCATACCTGCCATAAACGCGTTAGCAAAGTAGAAGTTATCTCCTAATGTTAAAAATCCGTACTTGCCATCCTTCGTAAAGTCTTTTGAGAAGTTAAATAGCTCGTCCATCGTTTCTGGAGCTTTTTGCATTAATTTTTTATTGTAAATAAAAATTGGTGTTTCAATTGCTTTTGGTAAACCATATAATTTCCCGTTGTATGTTTGTGCCTTTATTGATAAGTCAGTAAATTTACTCTTCACAGCATCATCTGCTTTTACTTCAGAAAGTAAGCCTTCTGTTACTGCATTTCCGATTTGATCGTGTGGCAATGTTACAACATCTGGTCCCGTCCCCGCTGGTCCATCAAGACGTAACTTTTTCACTTGATCTGTCATTTGCATCTCAACAACTTTTACTTTTACTTTATATTTTTCCTCAAAGCTTTTCACTGCTGGTTCTAAACCAACACCTTTTTTATCATCTTCCCAAACGAGAAGATCATAGTCTTTCTTCGCTTTACTTTCCTCTTTTTTTCCTGAATCTTTCGGTCCACATGCAGATAACATGCCAATTGACAATGCTGAAATCGTTAATAGTGATAATGCTTTCTTCATCCCAAAAACCTCCCTAAATTGTCTATGTACCTCTTTAATTGAAAACGTTTGCATTTGATTGTTTAATAGAAGCGCAAACAATATCTAAATATACGAAAACGTTTGCGCTATTTGTCTATCATTATACATC
>NZ_JBFPJH010000151.1:0-8140 GCF_040838255.1 Bacillus sp. C30
CGGATAGTCCGTTCTTTTTAAAAGGAAATAATATCAGCATTCTTCTTTATTACAATAAAAAGTACAGAATATTCATTTTATTTATCGTTGAGAAAGTTTTTATCTGCGAAGGAAGGTTATTGGGTTCTGTTGCAAAGTTTTACAAGTTTACTCAATAGGCTACACTAAATTAGATGCGAAATGTATCAAGTACATTATCTTTTTCTTCTTTTCCTGAACATTACTGTCAGACTTAGAAGACAACAACTTGCTGTAGTTGTTCTAATGTACCTTGAATTTCATTTTTATGAAAAGATGCACCACGCCCGATTACCTGAACGATTTGCTGATTCTCATATTGTGGTTCTAGATACGTGATCACGAATATATCCAGATTACTAATAGGAAAATAATAAAAAATAACTTTTTTTCCAGACCATGCTAATGAATAAATTTCCTTAAATTTTTGTCTCGTAGCTTCATCTCCCAGATTTGGTGCGGTATCTAAAGTTTGTCCAACAAAGTCTTCTCTTTGTTGATGAACAGTTTGAAGTAAGGATTCATTCATATCTGTAAAAACATATTGCTCATTTACTTTTTGAAATAAAAAGTATAGAGGAGGATACTGTTTTTCATATTCGTACAATAACTCTTCTAAAAGCAAACATAAATACATTTTCAATTCCATATCTCCATTTCTCCTTTGCACATATATAACACGCCAGATTCTGAATAGTGAGAATTATTTTTTGTAGTTTTGATATTATCAAAAGCATTGAACCTTTACATAAGAAAAACAGGAGATTTAAACAAGACTCCTGTTTTTCGACGTGCAGTGAATTATAAAAATTATTTATAGTTGCATAATTGTTAGTGACAAATTCCTTATCTCATTTGATGTTAAGAAACTTTGCAACAAAACACTTAAAAGAGTTACGATAAAATCGTGTACCCCAATGCCTGAATATCTTTATTGAACATCTGAACTGTTTCTAGCGACAATAGATCTAGATTTTTGCCAACGGTTGAAAGTTTATTTAAAATTGCTGGTGTGCAGGTAATAATATCACATTGGCATTCTTCAGCTTGAAAAATATTATAAAGTTCACGAGAGCTTGCCCAAAGTAACTCTGTCCCAGCCTTCTCATGGCAAATGGCAGCTGCTTCCTTCATAATCGAAACTGGATCTACACCGGAATCAGCAATTCTTCCTGCAAACACCGAGACCACGTTATTCGTCCCTTCTATAAATGACTCAACTGTTTCTCTTACCTGTTTAAGAGTAAAAATCGCAGTAATATTTAAAGATAATCCCAAAGCTGACAGCTTTCTAATTAACGGAATAGTGGACCCTCCTTTAGAATTGGTAATGGGAATTTTGATATAAACGTTTTCTCCCCAGCTGGCAATCCTTTTGGCTTCCTCCTCCATAACATTCAAATCATCTGAAAATACTTCAAACGAAATAGGTCTATCAGGGATTTGCTTTAAAACTTCTCGCGAAAATTCTTCATAATTTTTAACACCCGCTTGTTTCATAAGGGACGGGTTAGTTGTAAAGCCTTTAATAATCCCCGATTGATATGCCTTAATCATATCCTCAATAACAGCACCATCAGCATAAATTTTAATGTTCAATTTATCCACAAAGAATCACACCTTATTTAGAAATTTGATTTGTATCCTCAGAGTTATTAATCGTAACCGACTTTGTCTTAATAAAGTTTGGAATAAACAATATTAGCACTAAAGCAGCTACAATCGCATAAACCCCGGTAGTATTAAAAAGGCTTCCAGCTTGGCCAAGTAAAATGCCTAATACGGCAAAGTCGAGGTCTCCAAAAGTGGTATTGGCAAAACCTAATTCTCCCAAAACCGGTAGTAATAACGCTGGAAGGAAAGCGAGCGCTAGACCATTAACGAAAGATCCAATCATTGCTCCCCGGCGACCACCAGTCGCGTTTCCATAGATCCCTGCTGTCGCACCACAGAAAAAGTGAGGGACAAGCCCTGGAATAATTAAAACTCCACCGGCAACCCCTAAAATAAGCATTCCGATGATTCCGCCAATAAAGCTGAAAATAAATCCTATAATGACAGCTGTTTGTGCATAGGTAAAGAATACGGCACAGTCAACAGCCGGCACCGCATTTGGAATAATTTTTGTTGCGATGCCTTGGAAGGCGGGAATTAAGTCGGCAAGAATCATCCGTACTCCGGAATAAACAATTGTAACTCCAATTGCAAACTTTAACCCGGCCATGATCGCAAATAAGTATGGCGACATTCCGCCGGATAATTCTGAAACGAAAGCTGGGCCTGCAGCAATGGCAGCAATCAAATAAAACACTACCATGGTTAATGCAGTTGAAATAGTTGTATTACGAAGAAAACCCCATTTTTCCGGAATATTCAATTTTTCCGTACTGTGATCTGGGTTCCCAACTTTTCCACCAATCCAGGCTGATAAATAATATCCCAAACTACCAAAGTGCCCCATTGCCACTTCGTCACCGTCTGTTACTTTTAAAGTATACTTTTGGCCAATGGCAGGGGAAATAGCACTCCATGCCCCAAGGATGACGCCGCCAATTACGATTAATACAGTTCCACTTAATCCCGTTGCACCTAATACAGCGGATAATAAACAAGCCATAAAGAAGCTATGATGACCAGTTAAAAATACATATTTAAATTTGGTAAAACGGGCAAAAATAATATTTAGAACCAAACCAAGTACCAAAATTGACATCGTTTCGACGCCGAGCAGCTTTTGCGCCGTTGCTACAACTGCCTCATTATTCGGTACGACACCCTTTATATGGAATCCCTTTTCGATCATTTTCCCAAGGGGTGCCAAATTAGAAACGATAAAATCTGCTCCCGCTCCTAACATGAGATAACCCAGAATAGGGCCTAACGTTCCTGTAAATATTTTATGTCCCGGACTCTTTAAGGCGACTAAACCAACAAAGGCCATAATCCCCAGAAGAAGTGAGGGCTGGGACAAAACATCCTTTAAAAATTCAAGTAAGGCTGTCATTCATGATCCCCCCTATTTCTTATTATTCAGACTATTCCACAAAAAAATATGAATGGTTATTTCGATTCCAAATCCAATTCTTTTAAAGTATCTAAAATATCTTCCTGGATTTTTTTCTTATTAATATAGCTTCGGATTACTGTGACCCTCTGACTCTTATCAAATTGTGAAGCCAATTCGTTAACGGTAACAATTAAATCGCATTGACGGCCTTTTGCTGCATTAAAATCCGATGACTCGACCATTGCGTTAATTCCGTTATCTGCACATATTTCTTCAATTTTCATTTTCAACATTAAACTGCTGCCAATTCCATTTCCACATACTGTTACAATCTTCAACATATGAATCGCCCGCCTTTCAATTTATTTTCCGTACTGTTCGATTAACGGAATAATGGAATCTATATTCTTTGCTGCAATTATTTCGAGAATATTCGTTTCCTCCTCAAGCAATTCGGTCAGCTGGCTCAAGGCCTTTAGATGTGTTTCATTATCTATTGCTGCCAAAACAATGATCAAATTCACATCTTTTTCAGGATTACCTGATTGAAATGAAACGGGCTGATCTAGTTTCAACAGGCTCATTCCTAGTTTTTTAACCCCTTCCTCAGGACGGGCATGCGGAATCGCCACTTTCGGTGCTAGAACAATGTAGGCTCCCATTTTATTGATATTGTCAACCATAGCCTCAATATAACTCGGTTCAATTGCCTGTACATCCAGAAGTGGTTGTGCCGCAAGTTGGATCGCTTTTTCCCAACTATCAGCACAATCGGCCAGCTGGATCATCTCTTTCGTTAGTAGTTCAGTTAACACTGGCTTATACCTCCCAATACTTTCCACCTTGCTTCCAATTAATAGATTAGTAATTGACGTAACAAGTCCTTTTTCATCATGTACAGTGGAAAATAATTTAATAACTTGCATTAAATTATTCACGTTAGGATGATGTGACCCCATTCCATGGAGGATGAGGTCAACTTCTTGAATAATTTTGGCTTTATCCAAAGAGGTTAATATTGGATTTACAATAATTAAGGGCTTTTTCGTCTGAAGCATGACTGTCGAAAAAACCATATCAAAATTATCCATTTTTCTATAAGCGTATTCTCTTAAAGAAATTACCCCTATCATTTCAATTTCCGGGACTAGCTTTTCAATTTGCACTTTTAGCATATTGGATGTACCTAACCCATTTGGACAGATAATAATAGCCTTTTTTCTTCTAACAGGCAGACCTTTTTCATTTAAAAATGATCCAAAATGCAAAGCAATGTAGCCAACCTCATCATCAGAAATCGGTGACTTCACTAACTCTTCAAGTTTTTTTAATGATCTTTTGACTAAAATAAACAGGTCAAAATGTTCTTCTTTAATCTTATCCAAATATGGATTGACAATAGGGACATCGAAAATTAACCGATAATAAGCAGGTTTTAAGTGAACCATTAGTGATTTTTTGGCTTGTTCACGATCAGTAAATGTTACACATGCTAGAATTTCAAATTCTAAAAGAATATCATCAATTAATCGATAAAGTTCGTTATCCGTCGGTGTTTGAAAAAGCTGATGATCATAACGAACATTCAATCCTAAAAGCTGTATCGTGAGATAGATGACCTCTTCTTCTGAAAGTTCTACCTGTAATAACCGCAATAGCTCCTTGACTGTCTTATAATCAGCAGTATCCTTTATTGTCTGGCTCACTTCTATAGGAAAAAATATCGAATGTTTTTCTTGAATTCGAATCAATAATAGAGTGAAAAATACAGTGAGTTCCTTTAATCTTTCCTCAACAAATGCCACTTGAAGATGCTCCTCAAGTTTGCTTAAAGATACAAAAGCATTCTCAAAAGCTGTATTGAACGCCCCTTCTCCTTCCCGTTCATCATAAACCTTCGCAAGAATAGACATTCCATTCGTTTGCTGCAGCACTCCGGATATGCACTTTACGACTAAAATCCGGATATTATTTTCATCACCAGAAAGATAATATCCTTCTTGACGGTTATAATTAAGGGCTGTGTGGTACCTGTTGGCCATTTCTGAAGCATCTTTAATATCAGCTAAAACCGTATTCCGACTCACGCTTAAAGAGTCTGTCAAATGATTTACAGATAGATAGTCAGCCTTTATAAAAACCTGTATCAAGATCAGCCAAGTCCGTAAATCTTGAGAAGGAATATATTCCCGGACTTTAACACTTGGGAGTAAGTTAAATCCAGCCTGTTTAATTTTTTCTTGCACAAATAAACCGGAACCACGTCTATTTGTGATTGGGGGTAATTCCTGAGCCGTTAACCAATCATTTATCTTCTGTAAATCATAATTTACCTGGCGCCTAGATGAATTTGTTTGGATTTCCAACTGCCTTATGGTAATAACTGGACTGAACAAAATAATTTTAAATAAAATTGCGGCTCTCTCATCTAACATTTTTCAACTTACCCCCTTGAACCAATTATAGTTCATTAAAATAATAGATGCGTTTTCATTGAATCCAAAATTAGTCTCTTTCAATGTACAATATTGGGTTGATTGCACCTTCATCCGGTTCTGTTTCCTTAAAAATATACGAAAGACAGTCTGCAGACTGTCTTTCGTTATGCCTCTTCTATAATTTTTTGCACTTTTTCTATCGTAAGTTCACTTGCTTGTGCAATGGTTTCGATGGGAACTTGTAAACGATGCATACCAAAAATCATTAGACATTTTCCTTGTTGGATTCCCTCTTGAAGCCATTCTTCCTTTCCTTCTTCTTTCCCTACTTCACGAGCATGTGCTAATTTGGCTTGTTCATCGAATAATACCTTTTCCCGTTCTTCATATGCTAAACGGAAGGAACTACCCTGACTCATATTTTCCAGTTTGTGGATCGATTTTTGTAACATCGGATCTTGTTTCTGCTGCCTACTCCAAAACTGTCCAATTATATGCATATCTTCATAATCAGGAAAGAGATGAAAATCTAATAAGTTAATGGCAATCGTTTTTCGAAGCGAACGATACGACATTCCTTTTTCAAGCTGAGACGTGTAGAGTTTACTCCAATAGTAAAGGGAACGTTTTATAATCTCTTGTGTATTTCTTAGTTGGATTTCGATGTTGACTTTTGTTCCGTCATTCAGTGTTGCCAGTATGGATAATTTATCTTCTTCATATTCTTTATGCAAATGCGGATCTTCAATTTTCAGCGATGCAATCGGTGTAGATAAAGACTCCTGCAAGATTGCATTTAAAAAAGAAATTAATAACTCTTCTTGTCCTTGTACACCAAATAATTGCTTAAATGCAAAATCGACTCGTAAATTCACTAAAGGTTGATTCATGGTTAGAGTCACCTTTCTATTTCGTATTCTATATGTCTATTGTAGCGAAGGATAAAGAGAAGAAGCAACCCCTGATGACTTGTTGGGTGGGGTTTATTTTGATTAATCAGTACAGTACGTGAAATTATATGATACTTCACTACAATACTAAATATAATTCTAAAAAGTTATTTTCTACTGCTTTTATCATTCAAATCCATCTAATTACTTTTAAGGTCCTGTTTGTTTTGTATAACAAATTTTATCCCCTCTGCATACAAAAACATTCCGAAGACTTCTTCTTTACCTTACAAAGGAAAAGAAAAGTCCGTTTTTTGTGGTTTTCTCCAATCCCACTTTTTCATATCTTTATCCGCCATTATTTGCAGGCTGATAGTCACACAAGCTAGCTTGCGTTGTATCTCTCATCCCTTTATACTAAAACAGTATATCTATCACAATGAGGTGTCTTATTATGAACAAAACAGAATTAGTCCAAAAAGTCGCAATGAAATCTGAAATAACGAAACAAAAAGCAAGTCTTGCTGTAGATGCTGTTTTGCAATCCATTCAAAATGCGCTACAAAATGGAGAAAATGTACAACTAATTGGATTCGGTACGTTCGAAGTACGAGAACGTGCTGCCCGTGAAGGACGTAATCCACAAACAGGGGAATCCATGGCGATTCCTGCGAGTAAGGTACCTACCTTTAAAGCGGGGAAATTATTAAAAGAAGCTGTAAAAGCTGAATAATATTTATTTAACAGTAGCATGAAATCATTAGAGTTCATGCTACTGTTTTGTTTTATAAACGAATGGCTGAAATTATATGTTGCAATATACAAGCTGTTGTTTCCTTTACAGTTACTTCCCTAGGTGGACAGAACGGACTACAGACATTAGAATCCTAAAAAGCTAAAAGTTCCGCAAGGAACAGGTCGTATTTTCTTCCACTTCATTTCAGAAAATCTCCACCTTTTGTGATTTGCTACTTCACTTCGTTTCAGTAGCAATCCCAATCCTTGCCCAACTTTTTTTGGCTCGTGAAATGGCGTCGCCAAGCCGACATACCCAAAAGCAAGTGTTTTCTCTATCGGCTTGATCTTTCCAGTATACGAGCCAAATCGCTAACCTTTCGTCCTCATACTTAGCTTTTCATCCGTTTTCACCAGACGTTTCAAACTGTGGGGCATCGTCCCCACACGACGAGCCAACCTCTACCCCAAAAGGCAAGGAAAAAGCTTTTCATCCAAATCTAAATTCGTGTTTCTCCAAACCATATAAGCATAGCATCTCTAGAAATAATCCATTCTTTTCTTGTACCATTTGGAGCTAAAAAGAATTTAATGCGCCCGTCTTCAATCATTTTGTTTAACTCTTCTTTCTGTTCTTCATTTAATGTTGGTGGACTAATTTTGTTCTTCAACGTTGCTCACAAATTTCTTGTACGATACAATCTTTATCAACCTGTATCAGAGTTGAACAGTATGGACAGTTCACTATTGCCACACTACTCTCTTATCGTTCTAAACTCACTGTAACTTCTTCTTCCATCACAATTTCTTCTTGTTTCTCCTTCACTAAATCTGCAAATTCCCCTACTTTCATTTCGTCCATAACTTCTTCTGCTATGATTGCCAACTCTTCTTTTTGATCTACAATCTTGGCTTGTTGATTTACCAGCAAAATATGAGATACTTTTTCTACTTTTGTGACAAACTCTTCCGCATTGACTTGTTCTATCCGATGAATGATTCTGTTGCAAAGTTTTTTAAATGAAGCTAAACTGTAGGGAAAATGGGCTGAG
>NZ_JBFPJH010000152.1:0-8129 GCF_040838255.1 Bacillus sp. C30
ATATAATAGAAAGAAAGGATCTGTATATCATACAGATCCTTTCTTTCTATATTAACGATTATCGATCTTTTCTGGATATAAATCGTGATTCATCATGCGGTAGTCTGCCATTTTCTCATACTTAGTTCCTGGGCGGCCGTAGTTACAGTAAGGATCGATTGAAATACCACCACGTGGTGTAAATTTCCCCCATACCTCAATATAGCGTGGATCCATTAATTTAATTAAATCATTCATAATAACGTTCATGCAATCTTCGTGAAAGTCACCATGATTTCGAAAGCTAAATAAATATAGCTTTAAAGATTTACTCTCTACCATTCTTTGTTCTGGAATGTAGCTAATATAAATTGTTGCAAAATCTGGTTGTCCTGTTTTCGGACATAAACTTGTAAATTCAGGACAATTGAATTTTACAAAGTAATCACGGTTTGGATGGTTATTATCAAATACCTCTAAAATTTCCGGGCTATATTCAAATAAATATTTTGTATTCTGATTTCCTAATAATGTTACATCTTTTAAATCTTCATCTAATCTTCCTGCCATTTTAAACATCCCTTCTCATTATACCCCTCGTTTATTTCCCCATACTAACGCATGAAGCTGAGGCAGTACTTTCGCATCATTCATTTCTTTACAATTCACAGCTTTTTCAATAAGCCACTCATATTTTTCTAATAGTTTTTTTATAAGCACCGCATCATCCACTGTTTTCGTATCATCATTCCCTACTTGTAAGAAAAATGGTACATTCGGATAACGCTCGTGCATCTTAACTGCATATTCAAAATCTTGATCATCGAATACTACTACTTTTAAACTAAAATCTTTCCCTGCTAGTTTATGAATAACAGAATCTAACATTTGAAAATCTGTTTTCATAGTTGAACTTGGTGGTTTTGGAGAAATCGTTACCTCATCAATTTGAAGCAACCAATCTTGCCATTTACTCCCTTGCGTTTCTACCGCTGTTCGCATTCCATTCTCCTTTAATATAGAAAGAAGAAATTGCATATTTTTCAGCAAAACAGGATTTCCACCCGAAATCGTAACATGAGAAAAATTTTCTCCGCCAATTTCTACAAGCTCATTCCAAATGTCTTCCGGTGTCATTTGTTTAATTTGATCTTTGGCCGATCCATCCCATGTAAAAGCAGAATCACACCAAGCACAGCTATAATCACAGCCCGCTGTACGGATAAACATTGTCTTTTGTCCTACAACCATCCCTTCTCCTTGAATGGTTGGACCAAATATTTCTAAGACGGGGATTTTACTCATCGAGCATCCACTCCCGTCTTACTTCCGCATAACTAGTCGGCGTCTCAAAAAGACGAACAAATTCAACACGAGCTCCCTTATATTCGTTCGCACGATTATCTTTCGTTAATGCTTCTGCCATCTTTTCATAAATCCAAACGACCATATTTTCAGCAGTCGTATTCATTTCTGGCAATGTTTCGTTTAAATAACGATGATCTAAATAAATTTCTATTTCATTTTTCCAAATCTCTTTTATATCTCCAAAGTCAATTGCAAGGCCTATTTCATTTACATATCCGCTAATTCCAAATACGACTTTATATGTGTGTCCATGTAAATTTTTACATTTCCCTTCATAGCAGTGTAAATGGTGCGCTGCGTCAAATGTAAATTCCTTGCTGACCATTACTCTTTTATTATGATATTTGAGTTGTTCACGCTGAATATCCTTGTCCATTTTTTGTAAATTTTCTACGATGCGAAATCCAAAAAAGTTATCCATTAGTTGCTCGCTCCTTCGCGTTCTTGTAGATACGTATCTAATCCCGCTTTACGAAGTTGACATGCTGGACATTCACCGCAACCATCACCAATGATTCCGTTATAACATGTTAATGTTTTTTCTCTAACAAACTCAAATGCTCCCAGTTCATCAGATAATTTCCATGTCTCTGCTTTATCAATCCACATAAGTGGTGTATGAATAACAAACGGATAATCCATAGATAAATTTAATGTAACGTTTAATGATTTCACAAACACGTCACGACAATCTGGATAACCACTGAAATCAGTTTCACATACACCCGTTACAATATGACGTGCTCCAACTTGTTTTGCTAATACAGCCGCAAATGATAAAAATAGTAAATTTCGTCCATCTACAAATGTTGATGGCAATTCGCCTTCTTCATGTGTAATCTCCATATCCGTTCTCGTTAACGCATTTGGAGCAAGTTGATTTAATAAGCTCATATCTAGTATCGTATGTTTAATTCCTAGCTCTTTCGCAATTTCCGCTGCACAATCAATTTCTAATTTATGACGTTGATTGTAGTTAAATGTTACAGCTTCCACTTCTTCAAACTGCTGTATCGCCCAAAATAAACATGTTGTACTATCTTGTCCACCACTAAAAACAACAACTGCTTTTTCTTTTTTCATTTCACTCATTCTCCTTCTCTACTACGAATAAGAAGAAAGAACGTTCTTGAACTGTCACAATAAAAAAACAAAACAATACCTAATGATATTGTTGTTTCCATAGTTTTTTATAGAGGGAGTTCGCGAACCTCTCCCATGCAGTGCACGGAATTTCTTCTTTCATTGACAAAGATTATTGTAACATATTGTATACTACCAGAAAAAATTTCTGATTTTTTCCGCTATTTCACATTTCATTTCTTTCATTTTATAGTATGATTAATTTAATGTTAGAAGAGAGGAGGCATCCCACTGGAACTCTTTATCATTTACCTCTTTTTAAATATATTATCTATTCTCGTTACAATGCTCGTATATCATTTATTTTGGAATCAGAAAGGGAAACGCTCTCCTAAATTAAATTCAGCCATATTTATTGTATTGTGTTGCCTCGCTACCATACTATGTATCACTTTCGCAGCAAAAACAAATAATGGTTTTCAGTTCGACATGCGACATATCGTATTAATTGTCGGCACGTTAACGGGAGGGCCTATTGCTGGTGGTTCTATTTTAGCTGTATTAAACATTTATCGCTTTTTATTGGGAGGAATAGGTGCGTTTCCATCCTTTATCGCTTCTATTCTCCTATTTATTGTTCTACTATTAACATACAAATTTTTTAATCGAAGTTCTAATCATATAAAAATAACACTTGCTATTTTTTACAGTCTTACTTATGGATTTGGTTGGATACCATTTTTCCTTGCAAGTGTTACAAATGAGGCAGATTATATACCACATATCATTGTGTACGAACTATGTACGATGATTGGCACGATCCTTATTTTATATTTACTACACATATTACAAATGCAAGTTCGTCTCCAAAATGAACTTATGAACGCTGAGAAATTTCATTTAATCGGCGAAATGGCAGCTTCTATCTCTCATGAAATTCGTAATCCTTTAACTGCAACGAAAGGTTTTTTACAACTTTTACAGTCAGATACATGTTCTGAGAAAGAACGAAAATTATATATCGACATAGCCATTAATGGTATCGAACAAGCAAATCACGTTCTTACAGACTACTTAACTTTTGCAAAACCGAGTATTGAAAAAGAACAACAATTACAAGTAGAGGAAGAATTACTTCATGCGTTGTCTTTGATCACACCTCTCGCCAATTTAGCAAATGTTCGTATAAATTATATAAAACAAAGTACATCTTTCTTTATCGCTGGCGAAAAGCAAAAACTGAACCAATGTTTATTAAATATTTTTAAAAATTGTATTGAGGCTATGCCTACAGGTGGCGACCTTATTCTTACATTAGTTCCAGACCATAAACATATACAACTATATATAAAAGATACAGGAGTTGGTATGGATCAAGAACAAATAAAACGCCTTGGATCACCTTTCTACTCAACGAAAGAAAAAGGGACCGGACTCGGAATGATGGTCGTCTTCAGCGTCATTCAAGCAATGGATGGAAAGATTGATATTATAAGCGAAAAAGGTACAGGTACAACTTTCTTATTAACTTTCCCACTCATACAAAAAACGTGATGAACTTCATCACGTTTTTTCTGTTCCTTCAACTAATTCTGCAAAAGCTTTCACTTTCCCATGTGGCTTTTGATTTTCTTTCCGAGCTTTCCAGGCGCGCTCTTCTTCTCTCTTTTTCTTTGACATGCTTTTCAACTCCTTCTTTTCTTTTCTACATGTAGTATTCCAAAATGAGAAAGAAAACTATGCATGAGTAAAAAAGAAAAGAAGCGGTTCCCCACTTCTTTCATTTTAACGCTGTAAAATTGCATGTTTCGCTTCTTTTAGCTGTGTAAGATGTCTTTGTTCGTGTAAATCTAGAAATTGAACCCATTGATATAAATTCAAATCATTAAAAATAGGATGTTTTAATCCATTTTCAAATAATTCTTTTTCATCTATTACACTATGAAGGGCATGTAATAATTCTTGTCGTGAATGTTCTAGTAATTGAATTCCTTGCAGTTTTTTCATTAATGTTTCTGTTGGTTTCATTTGTTGAGGAGCTTCCCTTTTATGTGTGCGATCAAGCGTAAGTTGGAGGTCTTTAAATGGAGCAAGTTTTCTTTCTTTTTTTTGCAAAGCATATACAAGGGCAGATGTGACAGACTGTTCAACTAAATGCAAATGATGCAAAATTTGAATAATACTCCATTTATCACGGCGTGGCTTTACATTCACCTCCGTATCATTTAACATTTCAATTTCTGATAACAGCGTGCTTCGTGTAGACTGTAATGAGTGGACTAAAGTTTCTAAACTAACATCCATATTAGATTGAAGCATAGTGCTTTCCCCCCTTTTGTTGGTGAAAAGGGGCGCTCCCCATTAGAAACACCCCTAAAATAATTCTGAATTTTCTTTTATTATCTCATCATTTTTCTATTATGTCGATGTTAAACATAGGAAAAAAGTGCATGTTTTTTACAATTTTGTGTCGTCAACAGCACGTAACCACGCTTCAATTTCTGTAATTACACTTTTTACACACCCTTCAGCGAATGGTGATGTTAAATTTGCAACTTCTACTAATTCTAAGAATGATTTACTTCCACCTTGTTGACAAAGATTCACATAATCTTCCCAAGCCTCTTGTCTATTATCTCTTGCACGTTTCCAAAATTGCAGTGCACAAATTTGAGCTAACGTGTAGTCAATATAATAGAAAGGTGAGCTATAAATATGACCTTGACGTTGCCAGAAACCACCACGCTCTAAATAATCATTATCTTCATAATCACGATGTGGTAAATACTTCTTCTCTATGTTACGCCATGCTGACTTACGTTCTGCTGGCGATGCTTCTGGATTTTCATATACATAATGTTGATATTCATCTACAGATACACCGTACGGTAAAAATAGAAGTGCTGAACTTAAGTGTGAGAAATAATATTTATCCGCATCTTCTTCAAAGAATAACTTCATCCATGGCCATGTAAAGAATTCCATACTCATTGAATGGATTTCACATGCTTCATATGTTGGCCAATTATATTCTGGAATTTCATACTTACGACTTTCATATACTTGGAAAGCATGACCAGCTTCATGTGTTAATACATCAATGTCCCCAGACGTTCCATTAAAGTTTGAGAAGATGAATGGCGCTTTATAATTCTCGATATATGTACAATATCCACCACCAGCTTTTCCTTTTTTCGCAACTAAATCTAATAAATCATTATCGAGCATGAAATTAAAAAACTCATCTGTTTCAGCTGATAATTCTTTATACATCGTTTTCCCGTGATTAATAATCCAATCGGCATCGCCTTTTGGAGTTGGATTACCTGTAGCAAACTCAAAGTTTTCATCATAATAAGCAAGCTTTTCTACACCAATGCGTGCTTTTTGTCTATTTCTTAACTCGGTTGCAACTGGAACGATATAATCTAATACTTGCTGACGATAGTTCGCTACCATTTCAGCATTATAATCTGTACGATACATTCTTGCATATCCTAATTCAACAAAGTTTTTAAAACCAAGTGTTTTTGCGATTTTCGTTCTCACTTTAACAAGCTCATCATAAATACGATCTAACTCTTCCTCGTTCTCAGCTAAAAATCCGTAGTATGCTTCACTTGCTGCTTTACGTTCACTTCTTTCTTTTCCTTGCATAAACGGAATAAGTTGCGATAACGTTCTTTCTTCTCCTGCAAAGTCAATTTTTGCAGATGCTAATAACTGTGTATATTGTGAAGACAATTTATTCTCTAATTGTAAATCTTTCACTACTTCATCTGAATATGTTTTTAAATCACATTCAGCTAGAGCAAATAATTGCTTTCCATAATACGCCTCTAATTCTTCGCGGAATGGAGAATGAATTAACGCATTATAATACTTTGTACCATACCCTTGTACAACTGGAGAGAATTCATCAAAGAAATCCTGCTCATCCTTATAAAAGGCATCTGTCGTATCAACAGAATGACGAATGTAACAAAGGTTACCCATTGTACCAAAGTCATTACGAATTTCGTTAATTGAATTGATAACTTGTTTTTGTTCTTCTACAGTTTTTGCGTTATCAAACTTCTCTAAAGCAACAGTAAATTCCCCTTTTAATTCTTCAATATTTGGCCGTTTATATTCATAGTCTTTAAATGACATGAACGAGCCCCCTCTCCATTATATGCATCATTATTATAATTCAATTCTTACTTACAAATCTCCTCTTATTCTTCAGCAAAATGCGGTAGATGATATCATAAATACATGCACACAAAAAAGCCTTGGATTTCTTTATCCAAAGCTCCTTTGGAACATATCATTATTTTTCATACTTTCCAATCTTTTTTAATAGATCAAGTAATTCATCCTTTTCATCTTTCGTTAACATTTCAAAAGACTGATATATAACTTGCTCATGACCTGGAAAAATAGAAGCAATAAAGCTCTCTCCAGACTCCGTTAATTGTGCATAAATAACACGCCTGTCATTTGGACATGGAATTCGTTTTACAAGCCCTTTTTTCTCTAGCTTATCTACAACGTATGTAATGCTGCCACTAGCTATTAAAATACGCTCACCGATTTGCTGAAGTGGTTGGCCTCCTTTATGATATAGTAATTCTAATACAGCAAACTCAGTTGGATTTAATCCGTTACTTTGTATGGATTTATTTGTAGTATCCATAACAGAACGATGTACACGGGATAATGCAATAAATACTTTTAAAGATTGAGAAATGTCTTCTCGCTCATTATTTGATGTCATACCATTTCAACCCTTCACTTAAATTCTCCGCAACAAAAAGAAAAGCAACGTAGCACTTCATTACAACTTCCGAATGAATATTCACTCATTCCTTTTCCTTTCCCTAATGTAATGCAAATGATTCTTGAATAAAAACATGACAATTTTAACATAGTTTATATATAATGATAATAAAAAAAGAAGGAGTACCAAATTTGAAAGTCAAATTACAAAGCATAGTTTTTTACATACTGCTTGTTATACTGCCAACGATAGGGATTAGTGCCACATTTTTTTCATATCACACTTATCAAATGAAACAGGCAAACAAACTATCTGCTCACACTGTTCTCTTTTTATATAGAGACTATTTAGACCATCACCTTGGTGAAGCTATATCTGCCTTAGAAATGCTCGCAAAAGTCGTAGGGACCGAAACTGGAAACATCAATGGGATTAAACAGATTGTACATGATACCGATGGAAATGATGAACGTTTTTCCGGTCTATATTACGCTACGACAGATGGGATGATTACACTCGCATCCCAAGGCGATTCGCCGCCTATTGACGTTTCTGACCGCCAATACATCCAAGATGCATTGCAATCTAAGAAAACAACTGTATCATCAGTTATTACAGATCGCGTTCTTGGACATCAAGCTATTATGATTGCGTCTCCAATATTTAATAGACAAAAGGAACTCTCAGGATTATTATTAGCAAGTTTACGCTTTGACTACATTTCAGCCTCTTTAAATGCTATTAAACCACAATATCATTTCGAAGTGACTGATAAACATGACGTAGTTTTTCTAACCGATGATAATAACGAAACAAGCGATGGGCATTCTAACATGCTTACTACCCCACTCCAAAGATTAAATTGGAAAGTCTCTGTTTCTCCGTTACCTATTCATCAACAAACTTTATACCAGTTAGTTGCAATAGAGTGTATAGC
>NZ_JBFPJH010000153.1:0-8108 GCF_040838255.1 Bacillus sp. C30
AAAGAGGGTTCATCAACATAAATACTTTATATCTCCTTCTTAGAAATGAAGGATTCTGTTCCACCGTTTTTAAAGATTTTAGTTAACTTAATAATTGACTTGTACGTATTATTGTCATCCACTATCATTTTTTTCAGCTCTTCTATTTCGGCATTACTAGTTCCACTCTCTATTTTTAAACAGTTCGAAATGGAAAGATATCCGCTTGATGCTAAAATAATAATATAAGTAACATCAGGGAAATTAATAAATAGCAATCCGTAGTTCAAAGGATCCCCAGCTGGATGCGATAAAAGCAATCGGAAATCTAGTAGTTCAGGCACTTGAACAAAATCTTTAGAAACAATCGCTTCACCTACTATTGTAATTTGCTTTACTACATTCCCAAGTTCATCTGTAAATTCAATACATCTAGGCGCATCAATTGTTTTTGCTTGTAGAGATAAATTCAATTCAGAATTATAAAAGTCGAAAAAGAGTGTACTTCCCTCCGTTAAACACTGTGGACAAACATTTCCAAGGAGACTAAAATCCTCTTCAATAAATTTAACTTTCGTTTTACAACTACAAACTTTCCCTATTCGAATCGCATCAATTTTTGAACAATCTACAAATATTACCTCATCGTCTTCTTGTACAAATGACACGATACCTTTCATCTTGTTAAATGAAAGGAAATAAGATACAACGATTTCGTTTCCAGCTATTACGATACTCTCAACCTTTGTAAAAGATTCTAGACTTTGTAAAAATTCACATATACTAGTTTGACAACATTGACAATTTCGTTTCGGCTCGCAATCCACTTACATTCAATCCCTTCCCTATATGTTTTTATCTAATACACATAATATGAGCGGGATATATGAAAAGCTTGGACAATATAATTTTAACGTAAGGATATAATTAGTTACGCCTAACATCAATATGGAAATTACGCCAATAATAAGTAATAACACATAATTTTTACTATAAATACATATAACAATTTCATCTTTCAATGAAAAAGCGTTATAATGAGGTGCAGCCTCTAAGATTACGTAATAAAGGAGATAAAAACAATGACTAAAATTAAAGTATATCAAGTAAAAGAAGAAAATATGGAAGCAGTAAAAAACATTATTGATGTTGAGGAACAAAACCCAACTGCTGAAAACTTACAAAATCTATACGCATGTGTATTAGATACTGAAGATATGGCATTACCTGAATCATACGTTGAAGAAGATATCTTAATTGATTCTATGGAAGTTATGGTTAACGCTTCTCAAAGCAAGCTAAGAGACTTAGGTACATATGATGTAATCGAAGTTCAAAACAAAGGTAAGAAAACACAAATTTTATTATTAGCAGACGAAGAATACGAAATTATCGAAGGCTAATTCGACTCCGTACATAAGAAAAAGCTCCTTTCAAAATTGAAAGGAGCTTTTTCTTTATGCTTTTGATGTTTCACTTTTCACCTTATTTTGTTCTTTTTTATATACCATGCGCTCATTTCCCATAAAGAAAACGAATACGAACGCTAAACTTGCGGGGACTAACGCCCACATAAATGTCTGAACGATTGAACTAGAGAGAGCTTCAATAATTTTATCTAATATTTGCGGCGGAATTTGAGATCTTGCCGATTCTGATAGAATAGCTCTTGAATCTCCTAAAGCGTTTGTATTCATTCCCCCGCTCATACCTTTAAACGATTCTTCTAATTGATCCTGGAAACCAGTTCTTTGAATCATTCCGAAGATTGTAATACCAAGTGTCATACCTAATGAACGAATGAAGTTACTCGTTGAAGTCGCAGAACCGCGTTGCTCCATACCGAAGTTATGAATAGCAGCCATACTTAGTACAGAGAATGAGAAACCAACTCCAAAACCGATAATAACCATATAAATTGTTAATAATATACGACTTGTTTCTGGCGTTAATGTACTTAATAAGAATAATCCGATTAGCATAATTACAGCAGAAATAATCATAATGTTTCGGTAGCTAAGTTTCGATGTTAAAAATCCACCTAACTGCGCTGTAACTACTGATCCTAACATCATTGGTAATAACAATAATCCTGAATTTGTTGCGGTACCACCGTATACGCCTTGAATAAATAACGGAATGTACACAGTTGCTGACATAAATGCCGCCCCGTAACATAAGGCAATGATTGTACTCATTCCGAATAGACGTTGTTTAAACATCTCAAATGAAATGATTGGTTCTTCTACTTTTCGTTCAATAACAATAAAAGCAATTACTAAAATAGCGAACCCAGCAAATAAACTTAAAATAAAGCTAGAATCCCAATCATACTTTTGTCCGCCTAATTCTAAGGCGAACATTAAACAAATTACTGCACCAACTAAAGTAATTGCGCCAAACCAATCAATCTTTTGTTCTCTATGAACTCGTGACTCTTTATAAAATAATGTAATAAAAATAAGTGCTAAAATTCCAAGTGGTAAGTTAATATAAAACACCCAGTGCCAGCTAATATAATCCGTAATATATGCGCCAAGTAATGGCCCGAAAATACTTGATAAACCAAATACTGCTCCGAATAAACCACCCATTTTCCCGCGCTTTTCTGGAGGGAAAATATCAAAAACGATAGTAAATGCGATCGGCACTAGTGCCCCGCCGCCAATACCTTGAATGGCACGATAAATACCTAACTGTGTAATATTTTCAGCAGTACCACAAAGTGCCGAACCAATCATAAAGACGATTAAACCGAAAATAAAGAATCTCTTTCTACCATACATATCTGATAGTTTACCGAAAATCGGCATACCTGCCATTTCTGCAACCATATAGGCAGAAACAACCCATACAAAGTTTTCAAGACCTCCTAAATCACCAACGATTGTTCCCATCGCTGTTACGACAATGGTATTATCCATTGATGCCATTAAGATACCTAGCAATAAACCGGCAACAACGAAGCCGAGTTTATTATTCTTCTCAACCATAACCTTGCTCTCCCTCATACTACTTATATTTGTTTATGTTCTTTTACGACTGAATTCCCTTTCAGGTTAAAACTAGTATGATATTCTACTACACTAATTTCACAGCCAGGGCCAATTATAACATGATTTCCTCTAACTACGTCTGCAATTGTATGCTCTAAATAAATATCATCTCCTTCAATAATTGATGTTTGGAGGCTTCCAGCATGACTTGTAAAAGGATTAAATCTCACTTTTTTACGTACTGTAATCTTTTTGCCACCGATTTCCCTTACTTTACTTCCTTCATAACGAAGTGAGATTTCAATATTTTCAGCATTAAGCAAACCATCACTTTCAAGACCACCAGTTAGTAATAATTCCTCTACTTCTATATCTCCCTTCACATTTAAAGCGCCTTTCACATCTACGAAATCACCTGAAAACTTTCCTTTAACTTCAATCATACCTCTTACTTTTGTTTTTTCTATATGAGCATCACCATACATTTGTGTATTGCCATATACTTTTATACATTCCGCATCTACGTTTCCTTGTACTCCACTATCTCCATACACGACATAATTTTTAACTTTCATATTACCACGTACATCACTCGTGCCGTACGTTTTAAATTCATTACAACTCATATGATTAGAAATTGTTCCTTCGCCGCGTATCTTTACTTTGTTATAATCCCCACCTGCTGAGCTACCTGATCCATTACAGTAAGACTATGTTGATTTTCCATATCGATTGCTCCCTTCTTTACACCTGCCTAATTTCTTTTACATTTGCGCTTTTATCAACAGTAAGAACTCCGGTATATTCAATGAGTTCAATCTCACAGTTCGGTCCTACTGTAACATTGTTTCCTCTTACCGTTTTTATGTGAGCATAATCAATATCGATATTGTCACCTTCTAACAATTCAGCCTCTAGCTGCAGGCCAAATACTGTTTTAAAAAGTTTACTAAAAGTACTCAATCTATGTCTTACTTTAATTGTTTGACCGCCAATTTCTTTCGCTCTACATGTACCATGAATTTTTATATTAATTTCATCTGCGCTTAATAATCCACCAACTGTAAATTGCCCTTCTGAAGAAAAAATATCAACTTCACAATTACCATCAATCGTCGCTTGACCATTGATTTTAAATTCTTCACCAGTTACATTACCACCTATCGTCCCTTTTCCTGCAATTTTTAAAGTGGTCGCCTTTACATCTTGTGTAATTGTCCCTTTCCCATCGATTCGCATCGTTTCTGCACTAACTGTACCCTCAACTTTACCTGATCCGCTAATTCTCGCATCGCTACTTTTCAAATCACCAGTAACAATTCCGTAACCATTACATTCAAATTGGTCGCACTCAACGTTTCCATTAACAGTTCCTTTTCCATTTAGTTGCACTTTATGAAACTCTCCACCGTTTGATGAACCATATCCGTTTATAATTAAATTTTCTGTACGCATTATTTCTCCTCCACTACAACAGTTTAGTTTTTAATGCTTCGGTAAATTTCATAATTGCTATACGTAAAACAATCTTTGTTCCCTTTTCAAAAATTAAATCCTCAACGCTTGATACTAAGAAGCATGTAGAAATCCCTAACTTCCGAATAATAACTAAGTCACAATTTTTATGTTTAATCGCTTCATAATTTTCACGTAAAACTTGTAAAACCATTTTCCCTTCTTCTAAGCTAACGTCTCCTGATTGAAGAAGTTCTTCTAACACGTATACATAAAGAATCTCTGCAAATTGAAAATCTTCCGTTTTGTTCGTTTGCTCCATGAAAAATTGTAAAACAGGTTCTGATGTAATTTCTTTACGAATGAGATCTTCCTTTGCTAAAAGAATCTCTGTTACGCTTGGTGAAAACATATTTGCCAATTCATCAAGCGATAGATCCTCTTTCATCGTTTGAATTTTATCAATACGCTCTAATATCTTTTCTTTCGGAAAAAATGTTTCCTGACCTGTGAACGTTGACTTCCGTACAAACCAATCTTCCGGTATTAAATTTTTTCTCTTCCACCTATATAACTGTCCGTATGAAATACCAGTTAACTCTAATAAATCTTTTTTTGAAATTAAATTTGTAATCAACTGTATATCACTCCTTCCTAATAACAATGTGCAAAACAAACTTCATTTCCATACAAAAAAGGTTCTTACACATCTTACAAAAATGCATAAAAACCTTTATATATCAAGCCTTAAACCATATTTGATAAAAATCAATCCAACCTTGTGGATTGATCATTATATTTTGCACTTTTTCGTGTGAACTTACTTGCTGTTTGTTACGATATAAAGGAATAATATGAATTTGACGTAACAATGTGTCTTCAATATCGTGTAACAGTGTCATCCGTTTCTCTAATTGATTCTCTATAAAATAAGACTGCAATACTTCGTTAAATTTTATATTGCTATGTTGATGAATAAAGCTGTTTTTTGTAAGAAACATATATAGTAAACTTTCTTCAATACGCTCACTAATTGTCGCACTATCATGTATTATATCAGCCTTTTGTATCGTACTTGTTTGCAATAACTCTTTTGTTTCAAGAAAAATGACTTCAATAGTGACGCCATACTTCGCACACTCTTTTTGTATCCAATATGAGTCTTCAACATGATCTTGTTCTGTAAATGTATATAGTCGCAGTGTTTCATTACGGTAAGAGCTCTCTTTAATAAGCGTATATATCTCCTCATTTATATGTATAGTGCCACCCTTTGTTAGAACCAATTCTTCTGCTATTTCTCCGCGCGCTCCTTGCAATTCCTTGATAAGCGCATTGCTATGAATGATTTTATATAGAGCTTTCCGAAACATCGTGTTTTGCATAGGTCCTTCTTTTGCGGTATTTAATGTAATGTATGTTACATTCGACTCAAGTCTAGTTAGTTCTTTATGATGCTTTTCTATATTGTTATAGTGTGCTTTCGCTAAAATATCGCACGTATTTACGCTGTGCTCTACATTCCATAATTCAATTCGATCGAGAAATGGTCGCTCGCGAAAATATAAATCATTTGCTTCTAATACGAATACATCCTCATTCTTTTCACATAATCGAAACGGTCCAGTACCGATTAACCTTCCATCTCCATCTCCATCTTCATTTACAATAGAACACTGTTCTGTACTTAAAGCATGTAAAAACAGCTTATTATCTGTAGATAAACGAATCTGCACAATGTAGTCATCAAGAATATGTAAACTTTCAACGTGCTGTAACATCCACGCATGCGGATTATTTTTCGCTTTCAAGAATCGTTTAAATGTATGTACAACGTCATAAGCAGTAAATTCTTTCCTGTTATGAAACTGAACACCTTTTCGTAAGTAGAAGGTCCATATATATTTCTGGTCATCATATTCCCAATAAAACGCAAGTCTTGGCTCTACACTGTTTGTATTTCCGTCTATATACACTAACGTGTCGTATATATGTTTTACCATATGACATTCCGAACGCATCGTAGCGTATACAGGATCTAATGCAATATCTAGATTCATTTGGACTTGCAAACGTAGTACATCTCTTCTCCCTTTAGATGTCCTTTCGACTTGATACCCGAATATCGAATCTATCCAAGTTTGAAATTGAGTTTGAAGCGATGGAAAATATGAGCTATACCTTTCAATAAATGCACTCCCGTTTTTTACATCCCCTTGTTTCGTTATTTCTTTTCCTCTTTCTAAAATTAAAGAAAGTGGATGTTTTTGAAATAACAACTTTGAACGATTTCCTCTCCCTCGGCCTGGAAACCACCTAATCCAATTAAATTCTTCTAATTTTTTTATTATTAATTTACTATTTCGCTCTGTACAAAATAAAGTTTCAGATATATTTTGTATTGTTATTTCTAATTGTTCTCCCTCTGATCTCCCTTTTCCATACTGGAGCCACAGGTGCATATATTGCTCCAAAATAATCATAAAACGCCCCCTAAAAGATGAAAAATCTTCCTCTTTCATTCTACCCTTTTTCATTTCTGGCTTCCATCTTATCATTTCAATATAGAAAGGAGGAAATAAAAATGAAGTATCTTTTAAAACGTTATAATAAGCCTATTCTCATTCGATTGTTCGGTGAATTGTTAGTCCGAACGACTGAAGCGATGTTAGCTATCATTTTTATTGTTCACGTTAATAAAGCGTTAAATGGTAATGTCATCGTTACAATGCTTCTTTTCGGATTACAGCCTCTCGCTGATATTGTGTTTACATTAATCGCTGGGGGTGTAACAGATAAATACGGCCGAAAGAAAATAATGTTACTCGGATTACTTTTACAAGCTTTTGCCGTAAGCGGATTCGTTTTTGCTGAATCGGTCGCCTTTTTCGCCTTATTGTATGTAGTAAATGGTATTGGACGCTCTTTATATATTCCGGCACAGCGAGCACAAATCGCTGACTTAACGAAGGAAGAACAACAGGCAGAAATATTTGCTGTTCTGCATACTACGGGAGCAATCGGCTCTGTAATTGGCCCATTAATCGGCGCCTTTTTCTATACTAGTCACCCTGAGTATTTATTTATTTTGCAAGGTGTAGCCCTTACGCTATATGCTATTCTCGTTTGGACGCAGCTTCCTGAAACAGCTCCACTCATGAAAAACGTTAATAAAACTAAAGAAGTATATTCGCCAAAACGATTTATTTCAAAGCATTACGCTGTGTTTGGACTTATGGTTTCTACGCTACCGATTAGTTTTTTCTACGCCCAAACCGAATCAAATTATCGTATATTCGCCGAAAGTGTATTTCCAAATTTTCTATTTGTACTCGTGTTTATCTCAACTTGTAAAGCTGTCATGGAAGTGATTCTCCAAATTTCCCTTGTGAAATGGTCTGAACAGTTTTCTATGCCTAAAATCATTGTTATTTCCTATACTTGCTATACGTTAGCTGCGATTGGCTACGGTTATTCCACAACAATATGGTCATTATTCTTCACATTGCTCTTTTTAGTAATTGGGCAAAGTATAGCTTTGAATCACTTACTACGATTCGTTTCACAAATCGCCCCAAGTCATAGACGCGGATTATATTTTTCTATATACGGTATACATTGGGATATTTCAAGAACTTGTGGGCCTTTTGTAGGTGCATTGTTATTAAGTAAATTAAG
>NZ_JBFPJH010000154.1:0-8062 GCF_040838255.1 Bacillus sp. C30
ATTTTAGCGTGTTATATGGTATAGTGAGAAAGTATGTTTGGGGAGAAGGAAGGAGATTATACTATGAATACAACTACTCAAACTCCTTCATTATCGGAAACAATGAAAGAGTGGCATTATGCATTAGCATATGAAATTAAACATTGGAAAACGATAGGTGGTAGTAAAATTTCTATCATGAACGGTCGTTTTTTATATACAGATTATGAAAGTACAGTATACGTATTTCAGCTTATTTCGGAAGTAAGCTTACCTGAAGGTTCACCAATTCGAATTGAGTTTGATGGTGAGGAAGCGACAGGAGAAGTATTATCTGTACATGGATTAGAAATAGAACTGAAATTAAATGATTATATACAAGGTGAAATACGAGAAGCGGTTTTATACAGTGAACCGTGGCAACTGTTAGAACAACTACAAGAGAGATTGAAAGAGGCACATAAAGATAAGCTAAAACGTAATCGTATAAAGCGTCTTGTTGATGGGACGAGCAGTCCGAAACATATTGAAAAGATGAAAAATACGAAAAATGAATTGGCGTATCGTTCTTTTTACAATCCAACAACGTACGTGTGGGGACCACCGGGAACAGGGAAGTCTTACAATTTATCGCGTATTATTTCTGCTCATTATCAAAAAGGAAAATCGGTACTTGTGTTAGCTCATAGTAATGCGGCAGTTGACGTATTAATGAGCGAAGTAACGAAGCAAATTGAGAAGAAAAAGAAATGGACACCTGGTGAAATCGTTCGTTACGGTTATAGTCAACATGAACATATACGAAATCATGAAACGTTACTTGCATCGAAGTTAGTTGAAACGACGAATGGATCTTGGGGAGAAGAAAGACTCTATTTAGAAGAGACACGACAAGATCTTCGTGAAAAGATTTTATCATATAAAGCGACTTCTGCTGATAAGAAGCGTATACAAGAGATTGAAAGTGATCTTCGAAAGCAAAAAGCGAAAATTAAAGAAGTAGAAAAAGAATACATTGAAAATGCGAAAGTAATCGGTGCGACTTTATCGAAATGTGCAATTGATTCACTTATTTATGAGCGTACATTTGATTTAGTTGTCGTAGATGAAGTAAGTATGGCTTATGTGCCGCAAATCGCATTAGCTGCTTCACTTGGGAAACGTATTGTCGTTTGTGGTGACTTTTTACAGTTACCTCCGATTGCGATGGCGAACCATGAACTCGTTCGAAAATGGCTCGGTGAAGATATGTTTTATCATGCAGGGATTGTTGATTCTGTAAATAAATCAGAAGCACATCCGAACCTTTTTATGCTGCAGGAGCAAAGACGTATGCATACGGATATATCAAAGTTTACGAATTCATTTATTTATAAAAATAGAGTGTACGATCATCCATCTGTTTCAGAGCGTAAAGAACTTGCGAAACTGCAACCGTTCGCAAATGAGGCGAGTGTTTTATTTGATACGAGCTTAATGGGAGCCTTTTCTTTAAAAGACGCTGCTTCCGGTTCTCGTTTTAATATTATGTCTGGGTTAGTAGCGATGCAAATGATGTTAATTGGATTGTTAGACGGTGTTCAATCTATCGGTGTAGTTACGCCTTACAGGGCACAGTCCCGCTTTTTATCAACGTGCATTAGAGAAATGTTGCAGAAAACGAAATATCAAAACATACCAGTTTTAGCGGCGACAGTTCATAAGTTTCAAGGGTCTGAAAGAGATATGATGATCTTTGATACGGTAGATAGTTATCCGCAAGAACGCCCTGGCGTGTTATTCTTTGATCATAAAAACCATCGCCTCGTCAATGTAGCAGTAACGAGAGCGAGAGGGAAGTTCATTCAATTATCAGATTGCCACTACATGCGTAAAAATCTTTCGAGAAAACAAGCGTTATCGCAATTAACAGCTCATATAGAACGTCACGGAGATGTGTATGATCGCACGACATCAAGACAATTGTGGGAGCGAAAAATCTCGAAACGTTTACGCTGGTTTATGGAAATGAATCTTGAAGAACCGAAAGGGTTATTAAAAGATATTTTAGCTGCGAAACGAAAAATTATCATTTCCCTTCCAAGTACAAGGCAAGTAGATAAACGAGTATGGCAAGCGTTAATGCGTACAAATGCGCAAATAACGGTGTATAGTGATGGACCAGTTCCATTAAAAAATGTAAAATTACAAAGGCAAAACAAAGCGTTCCCGTTTATAGTAATCGATGATGAAATCTTTTGGGCAGGAGCACCTCTTACATCTCAAATGATGTTTGAAGGAAGTATGGAATTTCCGTACATATGTGCAAGATTACAAGCACCTGAAACAATTGGCGTATTAAAAGGGTTTTTAGATATTCGGTAAATTCAGATAGGAATTCCTTGACTTTTGCCTGGAATGAACTTAGAATGAAAATAATTTAATATAATTTTATGAAAATTCTTATCACGAGAGGTTGAGGGACTGGCCCTATGACACCTCGGCAGCGGATTCTTTATGAATACTGTGCCAATTCCAGCAAGGTAACTTGAAAGATAAGAAAGAAGCTCATTTTGACTGTATATACAGAAGCCTCTTTCTATCTTTTAGAAAGAGGCTTTTTTACGTGAAAATAAAAGGAGGAAGAAAAATGGGAGCGACAGGAGTAACGTCACAAAGAAAAACAATTGAAGAGAGTATAGAAAGAAATAAGGAAAAGTACATAGAAACAAGTCATAATATTCATGCGAATCCGGAGATTGGTAACCAAGAATTTTACGCATCAAGAACGTTAAGTTTGTTGTTAGGAAGCGCAGGATTTCAGTTGCAGCACAATATAGCTGGACATGAAACAGGATTTATCGCGCGGAAAAGTTCAGGAAAACAAGGACCAGTTATCGCATTTTTAGCGGAGTATGACGCTTTACCAGGACTCGGTCATGCGTGTGGTCACAATTTAATTGGTACAATTAGCGTTGCAGCAGCGATCGCATTATCAGAAACGCTTGAAGAAATTGGCGGAGAAGTTGTCGTGTTCGGAACACCAGCAGAAGAGGGCGGGCCAAATGGTAGCGCAAAATCGAGTTATGTGAAAGCTGGCTTATTTAAAAACATTGATGCGGCGCTTATGATTCATCCGAGCGGAAAGACAGCTCCAACGAGTCCGTCACTAGCGGTCGATCCACTTGATTTTCATTTTTACGGAAAAACAGCTCACGCAGCAGCTTCACCAGAAGAAGGAATAAACGCATTAGATGCGATTATCCAGCTGTATAACAGTATTAATGCACTTCGCCAACAACTCCCATCAGATGTGAAAATTCATGGAATCATTACAGAAGGCGGCAAAGCACCTAATATTATTCCAGACTACGCATCAGCAAGGTTCTTCATCCGCGCAGCAACGAGAAAAAGATGTGCGGAAGTAACAGAGAAGGTCAGAAATATTGCACAAGGAGCAGCATTAGCAACAGGTACAAAAGTAAAAATTCATCAATTCCAAAATGAAATCGATGAACTACTCGTAACAAAAACATTTAATGACGTCGTAGCGGAAGAGTTAGAACTACTAGGTGAAGATGTAAACCGTAAAGAAAGAGTAGGAATTGGCTCAACAGATGCAGGAAACGTAAGCCAAGTCGTACCGACAATTCATCCGTACATTAAAATCGGTCCAGACGATTTAATTGCGCATACGAATGAATTTAGAGAAGCAGCTCGTTCAGAACTAGGAGACAAAGCGTTAATTACATCGGCAAAAGCATTAGCGAATACAGCGTATCGATTAATTACGGAAGAAGGGTTATTAGAGAAGGTGAAGGAGGAGTTTAGGGAGGCGCGGAAGAATCAGGGGTAGGGAAGAAGGAGAATTATACTCGGGATTTTTTAGTAGGAAATCGAATGAAAAAAGAACCAGCCTATGGCTGGTTTTATTATATTATAAAATGATTTTTCCACATACACTTCATATTTTTACCTTAGTACCCTCTTATCAGAACGACAATTTCCCTTCAAATTCACTCTTTAAAACAATTAAAGGAGACGATAATCCGAATTGCATTAAAGAATCTAAAAATGCAGCGAGAGAATCCATCGAATCGCTCATGACCTTCATCATATAATTAAACTCCCCGCTAATTCGATATAAATCTGTTACTTCAGGAGCAGCATTACAAAATTGGATAAAATCAGAGCATTGGCTCGTTTTAAACATAATAAATGCTTGAATGTTTTTATTAATTTTGGAAGGCTCAAATCTCGTTCGGTATGCCGCTATAACTCCTTGATCTTCAAGTTTGTTAATCCGTTCTTTTACAGCAGGCTGCGTCATGGATATAATCCGCCCTATTTCTGAAACGGAAATTCTCGCATTTTCATACAACAAGTTCATAATTTTATGGTCGATTTCATCCAGTTTTACTGCATTTTGCATTGTGTAGCCTCCTTGTTTTGTTTTCCAAAGTAAATCGTAAATTATAACTATAATATCATAAGTTAACTAACTGAATTACCTATAAATCTATATTTAAAATTATTGGTGTTTGAATAAAAATATAAGTATAGGATTTATCCCGCTATTTGCGGGCAGTAAAACTCCCACCTCAAAATTCAGCTGGAGCAAAGTGGTTAGGTGAGAGATTAACTGCCCGTAAAAGCCCGATTGGTGAGGGCTGATAATCAGTGGGGATGAAGAAAACCCCCACTGATTAAAGTTTCACTTTATCAAACGGAAATTTAGGAAGGATGGAAAAAATGAAGAATTTTGATGGGAAAGTAGCGTTAGTAACAGGAGCGAGTCGCGGCATCGGCCGTGCCATTGCAATAAGATTGGCGAAAGATGGGGCATTAGTTGCAGTTCACTACGGCCGAAATAAAACAGCTGCAGATGAAACGATTATTGAGATTGAATCTAATGGAGGAAAAGCGTTCTTAATTGAAGCTGAGCTTAATTCAATGGATGGTGTCAAAAAGCTAGTAGAACAATTAAAGAATGAATTACAAGCAAGAGTTGGTACATCAGAGATTGATATTTTAGTAAATAATGCAGGCATAGGTATACAAGGAACGATTAAAAATACGACAGAAGAAATTTTTGATGAAATTATGGCCGTAAATATTAAGGCGCCGTTCTTCTTAATTCAGCAAACATTACCATTACTACGAGCAGAAGGGCGCATTATTAACATTTCATCGGCCGAAGTACGACTTGGTTTTACAGGATCAATTGCATACGGTTTAAGTAAAGGGGCATTAAATACGATGACACTTCCTCTAGCTAAACATCTTGGAGAAAGAGGTATAGCAGTGAATACAATTATGCCTGGATATACGAAGACAGATATTAATGCGAAATTGCTAGATAATCCGGAAATACGAAATTTTGCTACGAGTTCGTCTGTTTTTGGACGAATAGGGCAAGTTGAAGATATTGCAGATGCAGTCGCATTCCTTGCTTCTTCTGATAGTCGGTGGGTAACAGGGCAGGTTTTAGATGTTTCTGGTGGGTTTTGTTTATAGGCGGAATCACTCTATAATTATTAACTTGAGATTATTTAAAAGCTATAGAGACTCCACCTTTCGAAAATATTTTAACTATTGAGTTGTAAAACGAACCGTAGTTTTTCATTTTGGGAAGGCTATGGCCTTTTTTAATGGTGGCATAGATATGATGAGAGGAAGTTGAGTTGTGTTAATCAAAAAAAATTGATTAACGAGTTGCATAAAGAACTAAACAGCGTATATACTATAAACATCAAAAAAAATTGATGAAGGGAGAGTGAACTACAGTGGCGCAAGATTTTCAGCTCTATGAGAAAAAATTCAAAGCATTAGCGGATCAGAAGCGTTTAGAGATTATGTATGAACTTTGCCAGCGGGGCCAGACTTGTGTATGTGATTTAACAGAGGTTTTTGAAATGACGCAATCTAAGTTGTCCTATCATTTAAAGATCTTATTAGATGCAGGTTTAATTGTAAAAGAAACAAAAGGTACGTGGAGTTATTATGATTTAAATGATGCGGAAGTAAATAATTTATTATCAGAAGAATTATGCTGTATCTTTAGAAAAACAGGCAAAGGTAGTTGCTGTTAAAATTTTGAACTATTAATCAAAAAAAATTGATTAATGATATGTAAAGAGGAGGAATAAGCTATGAGATATGTTCATGTTGGTATAAATGTTACGGATTTAGAGAAGTCTATTGAATTTTACGAAAAGGTATTTGGTGTGTCACCAGTTAAGGTGAAAATGGATTATGCAAAATTTTTATTAGAGACGCCAGGACTTAATTTCACACTGAACGTACGAGATGAAGTGAAGGGAAATCAGGTAAATCATTTTGGTTTCCAAGTGGATACAGCTGAAGAAATTACATTTCATAAAGAAAGATTAGAAAAAGAAGGGTTCTTTGCACGTGATGAGATGGATACGACTTGTTGCTATGCGGTTCAAGATAAGTTTTGGGTAACGGATCCTGATGGGAACGAGTGGGAATTCTTTTATACAAAAGCACATAGTGATGTTCATAAAATTGAAGATCCATCTTGTTGCACGACTTCTAACGTAGTAGAAAAAAATTCTTGTTGTTAATAGGAGATGGAAAATAAAATGAAACGTTTATCTTTTCTAGATCGATATTTAACACTATGGATTTTTCTAGCTATGGCTGTTGGGATTGGTTTAGGGTTTGTGTTTCCTAGTGTAGTAGACGGACTAAATACATTACAAGTTGGAACGACGTCCATCCCGCTCGCTGTTGGTTTAATTGTCATGATGTATCCACCGTTGGCGAAAGTTCGTTACGAGGAAATGGGCCGGGTATTTAAAGATGTAAAAGTATTGGTTTTATCTTTAGTGCAAAACTGGATTATTGGTCCTGTACTTATGTTTGTTTTAGCAATTATTTTTCTTCCAGATAAGCCAGAATACATGGTCGGGCTCATTATGATTGGTTTAGCACGTTGTATTGCAATGGTAATTGTTTGGAACGACCTTGCTGATGGGGATAAAGAGTATGCAGCAGGTTTAGTAGCTTTTAACTCAGTATTCCAAATGGTATTCTTCTCCGTTTATGCATACGTGTTTGTAACAGTAATTCCAGAATGGTTAGGGATTGAAGGGGCTATTGTCGATATTACAATGATAGAAGTAGCGAAATCAGTATTTATCTATTTGGGAATTCCTTTTATAGCAGGTATGTTAACACGCTTTGTACTAGTTAAGTTAAAAGGAAGACAGTGGTATGAAAAGGTATTTATACCGAAGATTAGTCCACTTACATTACTTGCATTATTATTTACAATCATCGTTATGTTCTCTTTAAAAGGGGAAATGATTGTTAGCGTACCATTAGATGTAGTAAGAATAGCGATTCCGTTATTAATCTATTTTATTGTAATGTTTTTTGTTTCTTTCTTTATGGGAAGAAAAATTGGTGCAAACTATCCAGTGACTACAACGTTAGCATTTACAGCAGGTAGTAATAACTTTGAGTTAGCGATTGCTGTAGCAGTTGGTGTATTTGGTATTCATTCGGGCGCAGCATTTGCAGCTGTTATCGGACCTTTAGTCGAAGTACCTGTCATGATTGCACTTGTAAACGTTGCTTTTTGGTTTAAACGTAAATATTTTAATGATCAATCAACTTAAAAATAAAGGTGGAAAACAACATGGAAAACAAAAAGACAATCTACTTTTTATGCACAGGAAATTCATGCCGAAGTCAAATGGCAGAAGCTTGGGGCAAACAATATTTAGGAGATAAGTGGAATGTATATTCTGCAGGAATTGAAGCACACGGAGTAAATCCAAATGCTATTAAAGCAATGAATGAAGTAAATATCGATATAACAAATCAAACATCAGATATAATTGATTCAAGAATTTTAAATAATGCTGATTTAGTCGTTACACTTTGTAGTCATGCGGATTCTGTTTGTCCATCTACTCCGCCGCACGTAAATCGTGTTCACTGGGGATTTGATGACCCGGCAGGAAAAGAGTGGTCTGAGTTTCAACGTGTTCGTGATGAAATCGGTGAACGTATAAAACGATTTTCTGAAACAGGGGAGTAAAGTAAAGAGCCAATCTTCTATTTTATAGGG
>NZ_JBFPJH010000155.1:0-8049 GCF_040838255.1 Bacillus sp. C30
TCTTCTCTCCATTGCTGAAGCAATTTTGGAATCTCAATAAAATGGATTTCCAAATCATCGAGTAAGACTTGTTTTTGCTGTTTACTCCAAAACTGTCCAATTGTATGCATATCTTCATAATCAGGAAAGAGATGAAAATCTAATAAGTTAATTGCAATCGTTTTTCGGAGCGACCGATAAGACATTCCTTTTTCAAGCTGAGACGTATAGAGTTTACTCCAATAATAAAGGGAACGTTTTACAATCTCTTGTGTATTTCTTAGTTGGATTTCGATGTTGACTTTTGTTCCGTCATTAAGTGTGGCAAGTATATCTAGTATGGATAATTTATCTTCTTCATATTCTTTATGCAAATGTGGATCTTCAATTTTTAGCGATACAATTGGTGTAGATAAAGACTCATGCAAGATTGCATTTAAAAAGGAAATCAGTAATTCCTCTTGTCCTTGTACACCAAATAATTGCTTGAAAGCAAAATCGACTCGTAAATTTACTAAAGGTTGATTCATAGAGTGAGTCACCTTTCTTTTCGATTATTCTATATGTCCATTGTATCGAAGAGTAAACAGAAGAAGCAACCCCTGATGACGGGTTTGGTGAGTTTTATTTTTGTTAATCAGTTCGGTATATGAAATTATTAATTATACTTCAACATACTACAGATTATTCTTCCAAAAAAGGGGGGGTATTTATTCTATCTCAAAAATAACTCCCGTTCATTCTAACGGTTTACTTGTTTCGTATAGCGCGTTTTTCCTCTCCTACATACAAAACCATTCTAACTCCCCCTTCTTTGTCTTACAGAGGGAAATGAGCGGTCGTTTTTCTTATCTTTCTCAAATTTCACCTTTCTACATATGTTCATCACAAATTATTTACAGACTCATGGTCACACAGGCTATCTTGGGTTCTGTTGCAAATAAAGGATACATTCCCAAGAAATAATGAGGATTTTTACTGGAATCATTCTTTACGCTGTTAATCCAAATAATTGATGAATAAATTCTTTTTGATTGCGAACAGACTGATCCCGTAAATCAATCTGTTCTTTTTTTATCATATGCATGGCTTCTACTCCTGCAAGGATACATGTAGCTGTGCCAAAAGATTTAAATCCTAACATAGAGCATACACGTTTTTGAATGAACCGATGGTCTTGCTCCACTACGTTATTTAGATATTTTATCTGCCGAATTTGAGTGCCTAACGGCACTTTTTTCTCTTTCTTTAATTTGATGATAGCAACTGGATAAGCAGGATTTTTATCACTTGTAATTGTACGAGGTTTTGAGGCATGAAAAGAATGCAAAGCTTTCTTAAAGAATCTCTTTGCAGCCTTATGATTTCTAGTTTTACTGAGATAGAAGTCAATCGTATTTCCCTTAGAATCAACCGCACGGTATAAATACATCCATTGCCCTTTTACTTTTATATACGTTTCATCCACTCGCCATGAATCATTTGTTTGTTTAAGATGACGTCGGATACGTTTATCCAGTTCTGGTCCGTATTGATGGACCCACCGCATAATTGTTGTATGAGCTAAGGATAACCCTCTTTCTTCCATCATTTCCACCAAATCTCGAAAACTGAGATTGTACCGCAGGTACCAACGTACAGTTAATAAAATGATATCTGGTTGGTAATGCTTCCATTTAAACAAATTGTCCTTTTTCATACTGATCACATCCCTTTTGTAGAGTAATAGTATCAGTCTGTCCAAAATTAGAAGATTATTTGCAATTCCTCTATTTTTTTGCACCAGAACCCCTTTTCACTATTCTTTTCATCCTACATTCTTTCGTATGATGATTGTACTTGTTTATCTGTTCATTTACAAATAGGGAATTCTGCTTTTAGCCACGCTAGATATCCACCTTGTAAATTCATTACTTCCTTTACACCATGTTTCTGTAATACACTTGCTGCAATAGCGGAACGTATACCAGAACGACACTGTATAATAATCGGACAATCTTTTGGAATGTCTTGTACATGCTTTGTCAGATGTTCTAGCGTGATATGTTTGGCATGCGGAAGATGTCCCTCATCCCATTCCGATTTACTTCGAACATCAATAACGGGATAGGTTCCAGATTGTATAAGAGGAAACAATTCTTGAACGGTTCTTTCTTCATACGTCTCTAAGAGCTCTATTTCTTCCAGTGTGTTTGCATGCATATAGGCAATCGTGCGATCTAATCCAATTGTTTCCAGATCTCTTCGTACCTCGTTTATATTCGCAGACACAGGATCGATAACGATGATAAGATCCTGGGTATCCTCTAGGATCCAACCACACCATGTTGTAAAAGACTGATTATAAGGGATATTAAGAGCCCCTTTTACGTGTCCAGAAGCGAAAACCGTTGGTTCTCTTGTATCAATGATTTGTGTATCTGTATGTGCTAACTGTTGCAATGCAGAGAAAGAATGTATTTCTTTTATGAGATGTTGTGTACGAATGGGCGGACCAGCTTGATTGATTCGTTTCATTTTAGAAAAATAAGGTGGTGGTTTTGGCTGTCCACTTAATACATTCATCATAAAAGAATCTTGTTTCTCTGTTTGAAAGGCCCAATTAAAGAGTTTCTCATAGCCAATTGTAGAAGAGGGAATCGCGCCTAATGATTTTCCGCATGAGCTACCAGCACGATGGGAGGGCCAAATTTGTAGATATACTGGCATCGTTTTGACTTTTTGGATCGAATGAAATAAGTCTTTGGCACTACTCTTCGCATGATGTGGAATACCAACAGCGGTTTCTAATAAATCTGGTCTGCCTACATCACCAACAAATAGAAAATCTCCTGTAAAAATCCCTATCGGTTTTTCATTGGTTTCATTATGTTGTTTTGTATCTATGACTAGAAATGAAATACTTTCAGGCGTATGTCCTGGCGTGTGAATAACCTGAAATTGGATCGTACCAATATGAAATTCACTGCCATCTCTGACAAGATGGTATGGCACTTGATCCAGATACTGATACTCCCACGTGCTTCCCCCTTCAGCTGATGCATAAAACGTTGCGTTACAAGATAACGCAAGCTCTTTCGCACCAGATACAAAATCAGCATGAATATGTGTTTCCGTTACCGCAATGATGTCTAATCCTTGCCTTTTAGCAAATTCCATATATTGTTCGATGTAGCGTCCTGGATCGATAACGATGGCCACTCCATGATCCTGACACCCGACTATATAAGACGCATGAGCCAACTTGTCATGATAAAAATATTCTAATAACATACATCATCCCCCTCACACTTCAAATTCTTTTTTAATCATAATTCCTTTTGAAAATGTGTCATTTCTTATACAATGCCTTTCAGCATATATCTCCAATACAGAAAAGGAAGTGCATATCTCTTTAACAAAAACATACTATATCTTTCTTTTGATTGATCAAACGGAAATGTTTCCTGTTCTTCCTGATGATAATCAAATTCTGCTAAAATCAAACTTTTATATCCTGTGACAATGGGGCAAGATGTATAGCCATTATACGTCGCCTGTATCTCCTGCCCCTGTAAAAACGCCAATAGGTTTTCTCTTACAACAGGGATTTGCTTTCGAATAGCGGCCCCTGTTTTAGAAGTTGGCAAATTGGCGCAATCTCCGATTCCAAATATGTTGGGGTACCGTACATGCTGCAGCGTATAAGGATTTACATCTACCCAGCCCTCTTCGTCTCCTAGTAAACTATTCTTGATCACATCAGGTGGTCCCATAGGCGGGACAACATGTAATAGATGATACGGTATGCTGTCTCTGTTACTTGTTTGTATATCTTCAAAAATTGCTTCTTGTTTTTCAGCGTTAATTTCTACTAAATTATGATGAAAGTTCGTTATAATTTGTTTCCTCTGAATCACCTTTTCTAAAGAGGAAGCATAGCGAGGTACATGAAAAATATGCGGGTTCGCTGTTTGAAACATAATTTTACTTTTCTCCCGGACACCTTGTCGACAAAAATATTCTTCGGCTAAATACATAATTTTTTGAGGTGCACCGCCACACTTGATAGGGGTATTTGGATGCGTAAAGATGGCGTTTCCACCCTTAAATTGTTGGATTGCTCTCCATGTTGCATCCGTATGGACATACGAATAATTACTACAAACCCCATTTTTCCCAATCGATTCTTTCAATCCTTTAATGTGATCCCAATGGATTTGAATACCCGCAGCTACAATTAAAATTTCATAGGCAATAACAGTTCCATCCTCTAATAGCAACCTGTTTTCTACAGGACTTATTTCCGCAACTTTCCTTTGTATCCAATGTACGCCTTCTGGAATCAGGTCGGATTGCTTTTTCATCGTTGCTTCTTTTTTGACAATCCCAGCTCCCGCAAAGGTCCATAGTGGTTGGAAATAATGTGTTTGAGCAGGGTCTATGATGGCCACCCGTTCTTTTAATACAGGGGCATGACGGAGTAAATGAGCAGCCAAGGAAATCCCAGCTGTACCAGCTCCAATGACAACAATTGTATATGCCTGTTTCATGTTTATTCACGTCTCCCAAAAGTTTATTCAAAAGTATGTCTTCCGTTCTACTGTAATTGAAAAACAGCACTCACAGGATTATGATCACTATGTGTAAATTGTAAATCATGTCCATTGACTTGAAGGATTTCTACATTAGGTGAGACTAAAAATCCATCAATAATGGTCACAAAACTTTTTCCTTTTACGTATGCCGTACGATTATCACGTACAGTATACACAGAAGAATCTACAGCCCATTGAAATCCTCCTTCTGTAAAATCTTGAGGCAAACGCACTAGCCATTTGGGCCAGGAGGCTAGAAATGTGGGGTCTTGTAACTGAATATCTGACAGTAGCTGATTCCAGTCGCCACCTAGAATCACATAATCGCCCTTCTGATACTGTGTATGCATGTACTGTTTTACGTATTGCAGTTGTTGTTTGCGGATATTTCCATCTGTATCATATGCTGATACATGTATATTTACGATTCGTAAGTTCTTTCCATTGTCAACCGGGATAATGTGTTCTACCATAGCACGATCTAAATCGAAGAGTTTCTTGGGCCAAGGCTCTCTCCCTGGTAATTGAAACCGAGTTGCCTGTTTTATGAAGTAGGTAGAAAACGTAGCAAGTCCTGATTCCACATATCCCATAGGACGCAGAAAGGGAACCGGAACCCATGGATTTCTATAATTATAACCAAATGTAGAAGCGTGAGATGATAGCTCCTGTTGAAAAAGTTGATATTCATTTTGATCAAAAGAACGTAATGCTTTGATATCGACTTCTTGTAACAAGATAAAATCTGCACGGTCTTCTTTTAAAAAGGAAGACATGTGCTGTAAATTATGTATGGTTTGTTCGTTACTACGAGAACGTGAGCCTGTTCCTCCATCCATGAAAAAATCTTGTTTTGCATCTAACCCTGCGTAACCAATGTTAAAGGTAGTGACTTTGAATGGCGTATAAGAGGGTAATTTTTTTTCTTGAGAGTTTTCTATGATAAGGTTTACAGATTCGGATGGCTTTTTATGTTTCCATGTGATATAAGCTAAAAAAATGATAGGCAGTCCGAGCAAAATTAAAGAGAGCACAACCAGTATTTTGATTCCCTTTTTCATCCTCTATCCCTCCTTTTTCTATGATATTTGTCAATTCTGCTAGGTAACATCTATTATATATCGTATATAAGTGAAATGTTTTGAGAAATATAGCGAAACTGCTAGAGTAAAAGGTTTTTCTCTTCTGAAGACCGAATATCATGAAGAATTGTATGTACAAGAGGGGGTGGAAAGATGTAATCTTCATTTGAAAGTGTGTATAAAGATTAAACACATGAGGGGGTATCAATTTGAAACATTGTAAAATACTATTGCAAGCATTTCTTTTTATTTTCTTATTTTCCATTTTTTATAACGCGCCTTCTGTATCTGCAGAAACGCATCCAGATTACGGAAAAGTATTTCCACCAAAAGAAACATTCCGACCGGGGGATTGGTTTGTTGGGGAAACACCTGCACAGGTAGATCCTACCAAATCGCCGATTGTATTTGTACATGGAAAAAATGGAAATGCAAAAGATTGGTATGGAGATACTTACTATCATGGGAAAAATAATATGTATGATCTTGCTTACTATGCTGGCTATCAAACTGCTTTTGTACAACTGTATGATGCAGCGGGAACAGGGTCTGTAAGTCCTTGGACAAATGGAAAATTATTAGCTGGAAAATTAGAAAGCATTTCTCAACATTTTGGAAAAAAAGTAAACATCATCGCACATAGTAAAGGGGGCATTGATACACAAGCGGCCCTTGTACAATATGGTGCGCATCGTTTTGTTGATAAAGTAATCACACTTGGATCCCCTCATTATGGGACACATCTAGCAGATTTATCCTATAGTTGGTGGGCAGGATGGCTTGCCTCTTTACTAGGACAGAAAGATGAAGGAACGTATGCGTTACAAACTGGGGAAATGGCACGCTTTCGCTCGATTATTGATACGAATCCTGTCACAAAATCCAATCAGTATTACACGATAGCAGGAACAAGTTGGGGTCCTACTTTTTCTGCTTTATCTATGGGAGGATTATATTTGTCGCCATATGGAAATAACGATGGACTTGTCAGCGAATGGAGTACCACATTACCGTACGGTGCCCATCTTTTTTCTGATGTTACATTAGATCATGATTCTATTCGGACGGGAAGTGCCGTATTTTCTCGCATAGAACCTTACTTAAGAACGAAAAAAATGGGGCGAGCATGGTCACCGTCTGCCGCTCCTTCTACGAATGAGCCCTATACAGAGTTAGGAACGACAGAAAACCAAACGGTTTTAGGGGGAGAACTGATTCCACATCAAGAAAATCGCGCTGTGTTTTCTGTGGATACGTTGACACCAGGAACCGTATCCATTTTGACTACGAGTAAACAGGTAGAGATACAACTTATTTCGCCATCAGGGAAGGTTTACAACAAACAGGACGCGGTAGTAACAGCGGGTGATGATACCTTTTTTAAAGGGGCCTTTATTCATACGTTTCAAATAAAAAGTATGGACGTGGGAGAATGGAAGATACGTATGAATGCAGAAGGGAAAGATGCCTATTTAGCGATAGTACAGTATCAACAAGAAGCACCTTTCCATTTGAAAATACCCGCTAAGATGAAAGCAAATAAAGCAAAATTAAAAATCCAATCTTCTGATAAAAAACCAGTTGAAGCAGAGGATGTCTCTATGACGGTTCGAGTTGTCGATCGAACAGGTACACTGATTTCACAATCTAATGGTGTTCAACAAGTAGATGCAAATACGTTATCTACCACGTTACAGCATATAGAGCAATCGGGTGTATACAATTTTACAATTGATGTAAAAGGAAAAAATAAAGCGGGGCATCCATATACACGTACAATTATACGTTCTATGTATATTGAGAAATAAAATATGTTTAGGATTCAACAAACAGAAAAAGCGCTCTTATGAGCGCCCTTTTTCTGTTTGTTGCTTGTATTCATTTTCAATCTTATTATAATCCGTATAACCGTTTCTGTACTAGGATTGTACATACCAATGTACTTTTATAAAAAATAATGATGAACCTTGTAGAATTTGAACCTAAGACCAGCCGAGCTAAAGGTCCATGATACGATAATCTTTCTACACATTTTATCGTATTCGAATATATATGACAATCAAAAATAGTCAAAGAAAAAACACTCTTACGAGTGCTTCCCTCTTGACTTGAATAACCACTTTAATTTTAATTATCCCATCCCATATACATTCTATCATAGATGTTTAGTGTTTTTGTTGAGAAAATGATAAAACATAAAAAATATGTAGATCTATTCAGGGTATACAGGGTAAAAATGATAAGATGAATGTTTTCATTACACACAGTATCGAGCGATTTAAATAGAATATATTTCTCAATACATTGGCAAAGGTAAAAAAAATGTTTTTCCATATATAAGTACTGTTAGGATAATTGGTTCTGTTGCAAAGTTTTTGGAGCTGAGCTAGACTGTAGAAAAAATGAGATGA
>NZ_JBFPJH010000156.1:0-8011 GCF_040838255.1 Bacillus sp. C30
AATTTATAGTATTCGAGGAAAAAAATACCTTGAAATTTCCCTGAGGGAATGTTAAGTTATTGTAAATAGGTATAGAAAGGAGTTACTACATGAAAGTAAGTAACAATGAAACGAGACTAAAAATGGCATTTCAAGCATCAGGATATAAATACCAAGAATTAGCAGATGAGTTAGATATATCTTGCAGTTATTGTTATAAGCTAATTAATAATCATAATTACAAAAAGAAAATATCATATAACTTGGCATCTAGAATGGCGCATGTATTAAAAGAGAATGTAGTTGATTTGTTTGAAGAGCAAGTCGATTTTTTTTAACAACAATGTTCCCTAAGGGAATATGAGGTGGGGTAGCCATGTCAGAAATTATTTATAAAGGCTTCACAATCAAAGAAACCTACGGCGAAAAAAATATCGAAGAAGTATTTAAGGAAGCATATGAGTCATTTTATGGCGTTGAAGTTAAGGTCATAAAAAAGGGATTGGAAACCACAAGAAACAGTGCAGCTAGTTAATGTTCAAAACTACATTGAGAGTACTCAATGAGGTCGGATAGAAAATGGACAAGCTTGAAGGGTGGTGATTTGATGAAAAACGGTAAAAAATTAACCAAACGTGAAAAGATGCACGTAAAATCTTACAGTTTGAACCCTGAGAATTGGTTAGTTTCTAAGAAATGGAATGGACAAATGTACTTGGTACATCGTTATACAAATACCAAACGCATAATTCCAAGTTTATAAGTTTAGGAGTAATCAAATATTGGTCAAATGAATAGTTACGAAAGGAGATAGGATCATGAGTATTACACCATCAGTTTTACAAAAGGATATACAAAATAAACAAACCTTAGATTCGTTTTTACAACACTGTGAACAAAAACAAATTGAAGCGTTAAGGAAGCATGATGAAAAGTTATTACATAAGTGGATAAAGGAAGCGCGCTTTGCAAGGAGGGAACTTGCAGCACTTTATCGCGCTAAAGAAAAGCACGATGTGGAACGCGAAAGGGATCGTAAGAACATTTTAGGAATTATTCAACGATTGAAGAGTCAAGGTGTTAATGCGGATGTGGTGGAAAGAGCTCATTACATGACTCTTTCAGAGAAGGTGAGTTAGTTGGGAAATAAAACAAACCGCCCTACCCCTAGAACGGTTTGCAAAATAAATGACGCAGTACTATTGTACCATATTGCTTATTTTTCATGAAACAAGCATATGTGGCTGTTTGTACGAGGAGGTAAAAAGATGGCGATATTTAGACAAGTACACACTTCATTTTGGAATGATGTGAAAGTTCAAGAAGATTTTACACCAGAAGATAAGTACTTTTTCTTATATTTATTAACTAATCCACAAACGAAACAAATTGGTGTATATCAAATAACAAAAAAACAAATGGCTTTTGAAACAGGGTATTCACATGAGACTGTAAAGGCTTTGATGCAACGTTTTGAAGACTATCACAAGCTAATAAAATACGATAATGAAACCAGAGAATTAGTCATTTTTAATTGGGGGAAATACAACCTAAAAAAAGCTGGAAAACCGGTTGAGGATTTATTAAAGAAAGAATTAAAAGAAGTGAAAAATATATCTTTGTTAATTCCAATCTGCAAACATATAGAGCAAAAATCCATAAAAAAACTAATTGAAGCGTTCATTCACGACTCGTATAACGATACGTCCCCGAACCGTGGCACGAGTCGGGGACAAGAAGAAGAAGAAGAAGAAGAAGAAGAAGAAGAAAAAGAACAAGAACAAGAAAAAGAAAAAGAAGGACCGCTAGTAGTAGAAAATCTCGCAATCGATTTTTATATGAAGAATTTCGGACATATATCTCCATTCATGGGGGAAGAAATTAATCAATGGATAGATGATCTTAATCAATCGTTAGTAGTTGAAGCAATGAAAATTACTTTAGAAAACAATAAACGTAATTGGTCTTATACAAAAGGAATTCTAAAAGATTGGCATCAACAAGGCTTTAAAACAATTCAAGATGTAGAAGCAGCACAAGCAGAATTCCGAAGAAAACAACAAAGTAAAAAGTGTACTGGTAAAGGCTACGGAAACCGAACAGAAATAGTACCTGATTGGTTACGTGAGCAGGAAGAACCTGAGCTAACACAACAACCACAGCAAACTCAAAGTGATGATCCTGAAGATAACCAAAAACGTTTAGATAAGCTATTAAATAAATATAAAAATACTAAAGGGGAGTAAGGTATGAAAAACACAGGTGTAGTAAGAAAAGTGGACGAGCTAGGGCGTGTAGTAATTCCGGTTGAGTTACGCAGAACTTTGGGGATTGCTGAAGGTACAGCATTAGACTTTCATGTTGATGGGGAAAACGTCATTTTGAGAAAACAAGAAAAGTCATGCTTTGTAACGGGTGAAGTTTCCGAATCAAACTTGGAGTTGCTAGATGGTCGAATGTTTTTGAGTAAGGAAGGCGCAAATGAGTTACTGGATATTCTTGAAAAGAGTGTGAAGGTACATGCCTAAGCAATTAAATATTTTCGATGTAGAGCCAGCAATTTGTGAGTTCGATGTAATGAAAGCCAATGTTAAGAAAGGAACTGGACGCGTTACATATGCAGATGTACGTGTCCAAGTTCCAAGAAACGCAAAGGGTACGGATGAATTACCACGCACAACTAAACAAGATGATCGTTATGACATCTTTGAACAATATACAATGGCGATTTGGAGATTTCAAAGAGCTGTAGATAAGCTTTTTAACTGGGAAACAGCAGAAGAATTGTGTAAGGCAGCAAGAGATAAAAAAGAAGCAATTCCAGTACGAATATATTTAGGAAGTGGATTTAAACCTGATGTTGTCGAGTACATGCGGTAGTAAAAGGGAGATGGACATATGAAAAAAGAGATTGATGTTACAAATAATAAACTTCTTGTGGTAAAGAATGGTGAAGTCCTTTCATTTAATCCACCAGAAAGCGGTTTTGGTGAGCAAATTGTAATTTGGGTTAACGGCAAGGTTGGGCATGTCAAAACTACTTCTAATGAAAAGATAGATTAATTAGCTTTTAAAAGGAGTGTATGAAATGTCGGCTTTTAAAGTTCATGTTGCTTTAGAAGAAATGGATTTTTTATGGGATCAAAGAGAGGTATTCCAATTTCGAGAACTTTGGAATAGTAACTGTACTCTTTTAGAGATTTCCAAAAGGTTTAAAAGAAAGCAAATAGAAGTAGCAGCACTTATTGTAGATCAAGTTGATAAGTTTAAAATCCATAATCGGAAAATGGGTTTAGGAGAAATTGGCGACAAGAGTATTCGGAATAAAAAGAAAGAAGAAATACCGCCATACGTCTATATTGCTTTGGAGGAAGTAGATTTTATATGGAACGAGGACGATATAGAACGTTTTAAGGATTTATGGAAAAAAAGATTCAGTATTGAGGATATAGCTAACAGATTGGGAAGGCATCAAATTGAATTAGCAACATTAATACTGGATCAGTTCGGTTTAGAATACATGCTTAATTGTTTACTAGAAACAGAAAATAGAGTTGCTTAATTAAATCAATGAGGGAGCCAATGAAAATGAACTTAACTAAAATATTCGGAATGCAAAAGGTATTAGATACAAGAATTGTCAAGGAGCATGGATTGGAAGGGCAAAATTTATTTTACAATATGATCCTTGCTTTACAGGTTGAAATTGGAGAGCTTGCAAATGAAACAAGATGCTTTAAGCATTGGAGCAATAAAGGTCCTAGTGAAAAAGAAATCATCTTAATGGAATATGTAGACGGGTTGCACTTTATAGCATCATTCGGAAATGGTATTGGATTTAAACCTGAAAATTATAACTTAGCAATGTTGGAACTTAAGTCAAGAGTTTACGCATCAAATTCTCTAGTCAATCAATTTAATAATGTATATGAAGCTGTATCAGAGTTTCGTGCAACTCAAGATATTGAGCTGTATGAAGAGTTACTATATTCCTTCTTAGGGTTAGGTAGGAAATTAGGGTTCACATTTGAAGAAATTGAACAAGGCTATTACAAGAAGAACGAAGTAAACCATCAACGCCAGAATAACGGGTATTAGGCAATGAAAGGTATATGCATAGATGTAGACCATTCAGCGCTACTGGGAATAAATGAAGAATATTTTTTATTCCCAGCAAAGCCCAATCATTACTTTGTCAGCAAATTTGATTGTAAAGAATCGCATTTTGGATGTTACCCAGCAGAGAGATTTAAGGTGGTGGAAAAAGATGTTTGGACACCAGAACCACAAGTTAATAAGCCTAATTTAGATAAAGGGTTACTGTATAGAGCGCAACTGATTTGGCGAACAAAAGGTTATAAAAATAAACCGCTTAAGGATTACATTATAAAGCCTAAAGGTAATCATTGTTTCTTCTGGCATGATCGTGAACGTAAAAAATTATGCGGATGTTTTCCGATACATTGGTTTGCTAATTTTGAAGAATTAGCGGCAGAGCAAGAAGAAATTAAAGAAACAATAGAGCAGGAACGTGTTTCATTGTTGGAAAGACCTGATGGGCAACTAGCATTCTTTTAAAATTTGAATTTTATTAATAAGGTCAGGGAAGTGTTTGTTAATAACAAATAAAAAGATATCGAAAGCTAGGAGCCCTCGATATCTTTTGAAAAGACTATTGTAATCAGACTTTTCTTAATAAGTTAATTTTTTATAGCATATGTCCATCTTCAAAAAAGGTGAATTAAACCAAAAAAGAGACGGATAGCAAAAGCTAACCGCTCAAATTAAAGAAAAATGAAATGACAAATGACTAATCAAATGGGTATTCACAGTATGTACAAGATTTAAGGTTTTATTCAAAAAAAGGGTGAGAAATTGGTTATAAATACAAAATATCAATTTTATGTAAATAAAAGAAACCCCATAAATACATGGGGTTTCTAAGGGTAGTGGTACTTGACGAGTCATGACGTACTCGATTAATAAATAATAACATGAATTTTCAGAAAATGATATTGAGTTTTATTCAGAGGAGGAAAAGAAATGAAAGAAAACATCGGTAAATTAACTGAAATAAGAGCTTATATGATTTTTCTTGTAGCAACAATGGATGATCAGTTTGAAGTAGAGCTAAGTGTTTCGTGTGGTGAGGATATAGAGTATTACATGGGATTGTATTTAAAGGAAAATTGGAAAGAGCTATTTGAAGACACCAAGTATGTGTGTGACGCTTCTTTTGAAGGTATTCAGATGGTTGCTAAGGATAAGGAAAATAAACACTCTTGTTATATCGAAACGATGAATACACGTAGACGAGCAAGTATTGGTATTGACCGAGAAACGCTAAACGATAACAACTTAGACAAGCTTAATAGAATTAAAGAAATAATTAATTCTTAACAAAATAATCCTTTGAGTAGAAAGTGAGGTTAGGAGAAATGTCTAAATTAAAGAAAAAGAAAACCAGAAAAGCTATTGCTCAACGTGCGAAATCCTTTGAAAAATATAGAGTTAAAAGCGCTTGGAGAAACATTTTTGTACAAGCTGGTATTTTAAAGTGAAAAGAAACTGAATATAGTCCGGCTAGAAAACTAGAGGACACCAATTTTTAGAGCAGCAATAAAGCTGTTTTAAGAAATGGTGTCCTCTTTATTTTGTAAAGGGAGATGGGGAAATGAAGGTGCTAAGAGATCAATTACGTGAGTGGAAAAAGCAATCAGAGCAAGAGAAAAAGAAAACCAAGAAAAAACGAAAAGAGAAATTAAGCACTCGTGACATTGAAGATTTAATGGGGATTCGTGGACCACGTTATGAGCGTAGACGTGGAGCTTTAAGACAAAAGTAATTTAAAAATAAAAAGGAGTGGTCTTACATGACTAAACAATTATCTTTCTTACCAAAAATCGATAGAGCAGCAACACAAGAGAAACTAGAAGGCCTTCTCGAAAGTGTACGTATATATAGACAGTTTGGAATGATTCGTAAAGAAATGAAAGTCACTCCTTCTTATGAAGTTAGGCATCATGGTCCTACATACGATGTCGGAAAGCCGTTAGAAGATGTTGCTATGGAAAATATACAACAAAGTGAACGGGAAGAATGGCTCGATAAGATGTCATTTCGTATTGACCAGGCATTAAACCGTTTCGGAAATGGAGTGGCAGGAAAGAATCAAAGAGACATCATTATTAAGCGTTATTTAGAAGATGAAGATGTATGTGATTATATGATTTATAACGAAATCGGGATGAGCGAGCGTACTTATCGACGTGTTAAAGCCAGAGCATTCTATAAGCTTGCTTTTGCTCTCAGATTAGAAGTTTATGAGACAGAAAAGCAATATGGAGGTGATGACCTATGAATTTTGTTCAACCAATACGTGATCCAGAGCAAATACAACAAATTAAGGAATATCTAAAAGAAAAGAGTGAACGTAATTATATTTTGTTTGTAATGGGAATCAATACAGGTTTACGTATAAGTGATATTTTAAAACTAAAGGTTGGAGATTTAAAAAGTAGTCACATCTCAATGCGTGAAATGAAGACAGGTAAGCAGAAACGAATACAGATTACAGCAGCACTAAAGAGAGAGCTTCGCTGGTTCAATGAAAATAGAGAAGATGATGAGTACTTATTAAAAAGCAGACAGGGAAAGAATCGTCCAATTGGTCGCAGTATGGCATATAAGATATTAAGTGGAGCTGCAGCAGATTTTGGACTAGATGAAATAGGGACACACACATTAAGAAAAACGTATGGTTACCATATGTACATGCAGACGAAGAACATAGCATTACTCATGGAGATATTCAATCATTCGTCAGAGAAGGTCACATTACGTTATATAGGTGTAAATCAAGATGCAATGGATAAAGCAATGACTAGGTTTAAAATCTAATCATTGCTTTTTTCTTTTTAAATCTATACAGTTACTCATAAATTTCGTACTGTGTAACTCAAAAGAGAAAGTTAAATGAAATCAATGATAGTAAGGGATTTGGCGAAGGGGTCAGTTACACACAATAGAACATATGGGTAAGTCATACTATTAATCTAATAGAGTGATTTGTTAGAATAGAATGATAAGGAGGTGATAGTATGAAGACCTATATTGTAAACAAATTATTAGTTCAAGGATTAAATGAACAGATTCAATTTGATAGAGCTTATTTATATGTACATAAGACGGATTCTATAAGTTGGAGCTTAGCTGTTGATGAAGTAGAGCAAATCAATACTTTCGTTCAAGCGATTAGAAACAAAGAACATTTGAATATTACTTTTTCTGCTGAGTATATGAATGGGCTATCAGGTAATGTAATGGTCAAAAGAGTAGAAAATGACTCTGTTGAATTAAAGGGTTCAGGTAAATTAGAAGGATTTGATGATTAATAAAATAAGTGGCAGAGTCGTGACCGCTTTTTGGCAGTAAATGTGCCGGTTGTTTTGGAATCAACGTGATATATTTGTATTGTGAGAAGTGGCGGAAAACACAACTCACTATGTTGTTTCTAAAATTCTAAACGGTTCGTAATGACGGAACAAAAAATCTGAAACCAGCAGATGGTAAAGATTGAATGATACCGTTACTAAGGAGAGCTTTGCTCTTCTTCCAGTTACTTAATAACGTCGGAGCAGATAAATGTAAATAACATTAGGTAATTGGAAGAAGAATAAAACTTCATTTACTGTGTTTATATTAATAACATAAGAAATTGACGAAAAGATAGCTGGTCTACAGTTGTTCTTTCATTATGTCAAAAAACAAGTATTGGTGATAGAGGCAGTACTCGTTTTTTGAAATTGATAGTCTACTATTATTGTTATGAGAGTGAGTCCTAAATAAATAATAGTTTGACAAGAAGGATTTCAAGATAATATATGTACAATAGATAAAGATTGTTACCAAAAAACTAATTAGTTTTGTTTGATTTACCAAATTTCAGACATAATCGGAATGACGAATCATACATTTATAGGGAACAGTTACAATTCCTCTTTACGAGAGGGCACTTATCTGGAGGGGAGTG
>NZ_JBFPJH010000157.1:0-8002 GCF_040838255.1 Bacillus sp. C30
GTTTGATACAATAGAATATATACAAGCATGTAGTGTGAATATGATAACTTAAATGAATAGCAGTTAATGTGCAATCGTATTGAAAAAGGAATGAAGTTAGACTGAGAGGTGGAAGCGGTAATGCAGCTACAATATACTTTATTATATTGTTTAAAACAATTGAATGGTGAAAGAACCGTTTCTTCGATTTATTATTTATTAAAAGGAAAGAGATCGTCGCAAACATTACAAGATGGGAATATGTTTCAAATTTCTTTTTTGCTTGGGATTTATAAGTCATTAAATAGAGCTGATTATGATCAAGAAGTTGCAAAGTTGTTACAAACGGATTTAGTTCAAGGTATACATGATAATACATATGTGTTAACGACTGCTGGTAACGTGCAATTAAACAAATGGGAAGGTGACTTTGCCTTTCCGACATATTTAAATGGTTTACACTATGGTGAAATAGGTGAAACGTTTTGGAAGAGATTATCATTGATCGTTCAAACCATTTCGAATTTACAACAGGCGAATACGAAATTTATTCCAATTCAACAGGATACAGAAATAATGATGTGGGTGAAACGTTTTCTCACTGGAATACCGTATATGAGAAGTGAATTGGCTAAAAGATTATGGAAGGAAATGCATACTCTTTTACAAAAAAATAATCCATTAGAGGCGACAATCGTAATATATCGGTTAACTGGGTATAAACGTATTGGGTGTACTTTACAACAATTAGCGGAAATTACGAAACAAGATATATTTCGAGTGTATTTTTTATTTTGGGGTACAATTCATTTCCTTATTCAAGAAGTTCGCAATAAAGAAAATGAGTTTCCATTATTAGCTGAAATTATATCTTATCCAAATGAGAAAGCTGATTTATTTAGTTTATCAACGAAAAAAACATATAATCTTTGGAGACAAGGACGCTCTTTAGAAGAAATAGCAACAATTCGGAATTTGAAGGTTGCCACGATAGAAGACCATTTTGTAGAAATTGCTTTACGAGAAAAAGAATTTTCTATTGAAATGTTTATGGAAAAAGAAAAAATGGAAAAAGTAACAAAAGTAATTGAAGCATTACAAACACGTAAATTGCGTGTGTTGAAGCAAGCGGTTGGAGAGGAAATCTCTTATTTTGAAGTACGTCTTGTATTGGCACGGATGGAGGGTATAAATGAAGCTTGAGGAATATTTATATAAGTGGTTTGGATATTCTGAATTTCGTCCGGGGCAAAAAGGAGTTATTACGGACTTATTGGAAGGAAAAGATGTTGTAGCAATGCTTCCGACTGGAAGGGGAAAGTCAATGTGTTATCAACTTCCAGGGCTTCTGCAAGAGGGTACGGTGCTTGTTGTATCACCATTATTATCTTTAATGGAAGACCAAGTTACGCAATTAAAGTATGTCGTGAAAAATCGAGTTATTGCATTGAATAGTTTTCGGACGTTAATTGAAAAAAGAGAAGCAATGAAAAAGCTATCTTTTTATAAATTTGTTTTCGTATCACCAGAGATGTTGCAGTCGGAACTTCTAATAAGAGAATTGAAAAAAATTCATATTTCATTATTTGTCGTAGATGAAGCGCATTGTATTTCACAATGGGGCTATGATTTTCGGCCAGATTATAAAAAATTAGATAAAGTAATTGAGAGTATCGGATCTCCGACAGTACTAGCATTAACAGCAACTGCGACAAAGGATGTACTGCGAGATATAGCGGAAAGTTTAAATCTAAAAAATATTGCTGAGCATGTGTACTCAATTGATCGTCCAAATATTGCGATGGAAGTGCAATTTGTGGAAACAATAGAAGAAAAAAAAGAGGCGCTTTTTGAGCATGTAATGTATTTGCAAGGGCCTGGTATTGTTTATTGTTCAAGTAGGGCCTGGACAGAGCGTTTAACCGAGTATTTAAGAGGAAAAGGAATTACAGGTGTAGCTTTTTATCATGGTGGTATGGAACATGAAGAGCGTATGTTAATTCAACAACAGTTTATGAATGACCAGTTGCAAATTGTAATATGTACAAGTGCTTTTGGGATGGGGGTAAATAAGGCGAATACAAGATATATTATTCATTTTCAATATCCGACAAATGTAGCTTCCTATTTACAAGAAATTGGAAGATCGGGAAGAGATGGAGAATTGAGTATAGCCATTTTATTATGTAGTCCATTGGATCACGATTTGCCAATTTCAATCATTGAAGATGAATTACCAAGTAAATCGCAAATACAATTTTTATTTTCGTTACTACAAGAAAGAATGTTTCAAACGAAAGTATTACCATTAGAAGATGTAGAAGAAATTTGTTATAATGCAGCAAGATTTAATGAACAATATTGGCGCTTTACACGTTATCATCTCGAACATCTTGGAATCATACAACAGCGAAATCTCATGCTAGAGAGCTTGTCAGATGAAATAATGCACAGATTAATAGCGGAAGTGGAAGTGAGAATGCGTAATAAATATAGTGAGCTAGAAAATATGAAGTCATGGATACAAGTTCAAGGATGTAGACGTGAATATTTATTACAACAATTCGGTTATAGAAAAGAAAAAGAGATAGAAAACTGTTGTGATTACTGTGGTATTACAAAAACGGATTATAAAAAAAGACGAGCGCAACAGTTAGTTTTCGACTATAATTGGGAAACAGAGTTACAAAAGCTTTTCGGCCTAGGAAAGATGGAGGAATGATGAACATTCAAAGGCATAATGTTGAAGATATGAGTCCGAGAGAAATAAGACTGAATCTCTACATAACACAACTAATCATTATTGGTATCGGTTGTTTACTAGCATATATATTATTTCAAGATAAAAGAGAAGTTTACATTTCATGGAAATGGGAGCCAGTTTCTATACTTTTAATAGGGAGCTTGTTAGCGATTTGTATTGTGTTATTAGATTATGTGGCAATGCGAGTGTTTCCAGAATCTTGGTTTGATGATGGTGGCATTAACGATAGAATGTTTCAAGGGATTTCTGTCATGCATTTACTCGTTATCACGTTTATTATTGGCTTTGCGGAAGAGTTTTTATTTAGAGGTGTAGTGCAGACTCATTTCGGAATTGTAATAGCGAGTTTAATTTTTGCTGTGTTACATATTCGGTATATAACGAAGCCTTTTTTGTTTTGTTTCGTCTGCTTTATTAGTTTTGTTTTTGGTTATGTATTCGAGTGGACAGGAAATTTGTTTATAACAATCTTTGCACACTTTCTTGTTGATTTTATAATGGGGCTCCAATTAAGAAAATAAATGGAAGGTGGTGGTGAACAACATGAGAAAACGAATTCCTGATTTTGAAGAGGAGTTAGAAGTTGAGCAAGTGGAAGAAGATGAAAGTTTACCGCCGCGTAGTGAAATTCATAGAAATAAAGAGAACAAACCAAAGTTTAAAATGAATCACATTTTCGTCCGAGTGTTAACATTTTTGTTCATATTGTTACCTATTAGTATCCTATGGTATACGGATAAGTATATACAGGTAAAAAGTGATAGTAATAATGCTGAGAAAAGTGCGTTTGAAGTAATTTTCTTTGATTCCGCTAAGACTGAATCAAAGAAGCAGTCTGAGAAAGTAGCAACTCATGTTGTGAAAGATGGAGAAACTTTAGAAAGTATAGCGAAGCAATATTTCTCAGATGAAGATGGGATAGAAATAATAAAAAAGTATAATGATTTACAAGAAGACGAAGTGAAGGTAGGACAAGAATTGAAAATTCCTATAAAAGATAAGTCCACGAAGTATGAGAGCTAGCTAAATGAGTGATATATAGCTCCACATAAAATTAAGGACTATACTTTACGAGGAGGGAGAGTAAAAAATATATGGCATGGATTATATTATTATGTACTCTCATATGCATTGGTTTTGTATGTCTTCTTGGAATGTATAAAGAAGCGATGCGTAATACAGTGTTGGAACATACTTTAGTATTCGAAGAATTTCCGGAAAGTTTTCAAAAAGTTAAAGTTTTTTTTATTTCGGATATTCATAGAAGGATCATTTCTAGCTCGCTAATTGAACGAGTGAAAGGAAAAGCAGATATCGTAATTATTGGCGGTGATTTAGCTGAAAAAGGAGTACCTTTATCGCAAATCTCTTTAAATATTCAAAAGTTAAGAGAAATAGCCCCTGTATATTTTGTATGGGGAAATAATGACTATGAAATTGAATATCACGAATTAGATGCTTTATTAATAGAGAATAATGTGAAGGTATTAGATAATACAAGAGTTGTATTTGAGTCTGAATTAGGAGAGAAAATTTGCTTACTCGGTATCGATGATGTTGGATTAGAACGAGATCGTTTAGATTTAGCGTTGTCTGATTGTAAAGAAGAAGGTTTTCGCATTTTAATTAGTCACAACCCAGATATAATAAAGAAAATGTCTGGTAGTGAACAAATTTCGCTCGTATTAAGTGGACATACACATGGAGGCCAGATTCGGTTGTTTCCATCTGAAAAGTATTTAAAGGGTGGCGTATATAAGCATTCTAATACGACTCTCTTTGTTAGTAATGGGTATGGAACAACATTGTTCCCTCTTCGTTTTCGGGCACCTTCCCAAACACATATCATTACGTTATGTGGAGGGAAATAATGCCGAATTCAAATGGAAAATATAATATAAAAGCTGTCTCAAATATACTCGGAATTCAACCGAGTACACTTCGCGCATGGGAAAGACGCTATCATATTATTGCCCCAAAGAGAAATCGTGCGGGGCATCGTTTATATACAGAAGAGCATATTCATATTTTGAAATGGTTAATGAACAAAGTTTCTGAGGGGATGATGATTGGACAAGCAGTTCAGTTATTAGAAGGGAATCGGTTGCAGAACAACGTTCAAAAAGAAAAAATTACTGATACAGAAGTTGTTTTAGTGGACGATATACTACAAGCTTTGTTAGAATTTGATGAAATTACAATTTCTGCATTATTAAACGAGGTTTTTAGTATATATTCAACGGAAAAGGTTGTTGCAAGCATCATTCTTCAAGTGGCAAACAAGTTGTTAACTTTAAAAAGTAATAATGAGATTACAATGTCGCAATTCAAATATGTTGTATCATTCTTACAAACACGTTTAGGAATGATCTATCATAATGCGTCGGTGTATTCTTCCGTTAACAAAGTTTTCGTTTTAGAAAATAATATATTAAAAGGATTTATTTTCGCGACGTATTTACGACTAAAAGGATATCAAGCAATGTATATGGGGACAAGTTTAGATGAAGAAGGTATTTTACTAGCTATTGAACAATTACAACCTAAATATTTGTTTATATCTTTTGATGATGAACGAGAACTTGAAGAGGCAGTAGAATTTATTGACTTGTTGCAAGAAAAAAATGGAAACATCTCTGGTGGTTTTATAGGAAGAAAAGGCATTGGAGATCAATTAAATCTTCAAAATATCCTAATTGGTAACACGAAAGAAGAATGGGATGGATGGTTAAAGATGTCGGAATAGTCGTTCGAAAAGAACCATCTATTTTCTATTTCATATAATAAAAATTAGATGCAATGGTTACGTAGGGAGGGTATGAGATGAGACTGGAACGTTTAAATTATAATAAGATTAAAATTTTCCTAACATTTGATGATTTATCTGAACGAGGATTAACGAAAGAAGATTTGTGGAGAAATGCACCGAAAGTACAGCAACTATTCCGTGATATGATGCAAGAAGCAAATACAGAATTAGGGTTTGAAGCGGATGGACCGATTGCTGTTGAAGTATTTTCTCTACAAGCTCAAGGTATGGTTGTAATTGTAACAAAAGAAAATCACGAAGTGGACACAGAAGATGAGTTCCGTGACGAGTTTATTGAAATGCAAGTGACTCTTGATGAAAGTGAACATATACTTTACGAGTTTGCTACATTAGATGATGTAATCAATTTGTCAAATCGCTTATATAACCTTGGTGTAACTGATGGGAAGTTGTATACGTGGGATGATCGTTTTTATCTTTGGATAGAAGAAGAAGAGCAATTTCAATTATTGAAGGCGGATTTTATAGCTATTTTAGCGGAGTACGGTAATCCGTCAACAGCAACAATTTACCGCGTAATGGAATATGGTAAAGAATTAATGGATTCTCAAGCGATTGAACAAATATACAATTACTTTGTGAAAAAACAAAACCTCAGCTAATGTAACGTAGCTTGAGGTTTTATTTTTATTCAGCTGAAAATCTAAAATCTATAAAACGAAGTGTAGGTAACAAGACTAGCCGATCTTTATGTTAAAATGTAATCAGTATTTCTTGATGAAATAATTGTTTTATCGAATGTATTTTGATGAAAATAAAAAATATTTAAATATTTAAGTATTTTACTTTTCTAAAAGCAATAAAAGGACTATAATAATAGTGAAAACGCTTGCAATACAAAATAGTTTGTATATATTTGTTAGCGTTTTCTATTGCATTCCAAATTTAACGGTGTATACTAGGCAATGAAGGTTTACTAAACAAGTGAAATTACAGGGGGTTTACTTACTATGGTAGCCGAAAAGGGAACTCAAACGAAAACACAACAACAAGGGGAACAACATTTTGAATTGTTAAATTCAACACAAATTGTAATTAATGAAGCATTAGAAAAATTGGGTTATCCAAACGAAGTATATGAATTATTGAAAGAACCAATTCGTATGATGACAGTGAAAATTCCAGTTCGTATGGATGACGGGACTGTTAAAATATTTACAGGATATCGTGCACAACATAATGATGCTGTTGGTCCAACGAAAGGTGGAATTCGCTTCCATCCAAACGTAACAGAAAATGAAGTGAAAGCACTTTCTATTTGGATGAGTTTAAAATGTGGTATTGTTGATTTACCATATGGTGGAGGTAAAGGTGGAATCATTTGTGACCCACGTGAGATGTCTTTCCGTGAATTAGAAAGATTAAGCCGCGGTTATGTACGAGCAATTAGCCAAATTGTTGGTCCGACAAAAGATATTCCGGCTCCAGATGTATTTACAAACTCACAAATTATGGCATGGATGATGGATGAGTATAGCCGTATCGATGAATTTAATTCACCAGGATTTATTACAGGTAAACCACTTGTATTAGGTGGATCACACGGACGTGAAACAGCGACTGCAAAAGGTGTAACAATTTGTATTCGTGAAGCTGCGAAAAAACATGACATTGATATTAAAGGTGCACGCGTTGTTGTTCAAGGATTTGGTAATGCGGGTAGCTTCTTAGCTAAATTTATGCATGATGCAGGCGCGAAAGTAATTGCAATTTCAGATGCTTACGGTGCACTACATGATCCGAATGGATTAGATATTGACTACTTACTAGATCGTCGCGATAGCTTCGGTACTGTAACAAAACTATTTAATAATACAATTTCAAATACAGAACTGCTAGAACTTGATTGCGACATTTTAGTTCCAGCTGCAATTGAGAACCAAATTACAGAAAAAAATGCTGATAAGATTAAAGCAAAAATTGTGGTTGAAGCTGCAAATGGTCCAACTACATTAGAAGCAACAAAAATCTTAACAGATCGTGGTATTTTACTTGTTCCAGACGTATTAGCAAGTGCTGGTGGCGTTACGGTATCTTACTTTGAGTGGGTACAAAATAACCAAGGTTACTACTGGACTGAGGAAGAAGTAGAACAACGTTTAGAAAAAGTAATGGTAAAATCATTCGATTCAATTTATGAAACATCACAAGTTCGTAAAGTGAACATGCGCTTAGCTGCATACATGATTGGTGTTCGTAAAATGGCTGAGGCTAGTCGCTTCAGAGGTTGGGTATAATATATAATGTTTTGAGAAAACGTGATTTCCTTTCGAGGGAATCGCGTTTTTTTGTTGAAGTATTAAATGAGGTGTTGTATATGGGGAATGAAATAATGGAACGAGTAAACCAATTAGAAGAAAAGGTTAAGGTGTTAGTGAGGTGGTACAGTAAAACTGGAACACAGTATAGAGATAAATTATTCTATATAA
>NZ_JBFPJH010000013.1:0-37264 GCF_040838255.1 Bacillus sp. C30
TACCGTTATACTTACCAGCTTTTTCGTTCATCGTTCCATCTTCGTTCATTACTAAAATACGTGGTAAGTCATAACGGTTACCTACTTCAAAGTCATTCGGGTCATGAGCTGGTGTAATTTTCACAACGCCTGTTCCGAAGTCTTTTTCTACGTATTCATCAGCAATAATCGGAATCTCTCGGCCTACGATTGGAAGTGTAACTGTTTTTCCGATTAAATGTTTGTAGCGATCATCTTCTGGATGAACTGCTACCGCTGTATCACCAAGCATTGTTTCTGGACGAGTAGTTGCAAGGCGAATGTGACCAGAACCGTCTGTTAACGGATAGTTCATATGGTAGAATGCACCTTGAACTTCTTTATGAATTACTTCAATATCAGAAAGAGCTGTGCGTGTTGCTGGATCCCAGTTGATGATATACTCACCGCGGTAAATTAAGTCTTTTTCATATAATTGAACGAATACTTTATTAACAGCGTTAGATAAACCTTCGTCTAATGTGAAGCGTTCACGAGAATAGTCTAGTCCTAAACCAACTTTCCCCCATTGTTGACGAATGTGAGAAGCGTATTCTTCTTTCCATTCCCAAGCTTTTTCAAGGAATTTCTCACGACCAAGATCGTAACGTGAAATACCTTCTTCACGAAGTTTTCCTTCTACTTTCGCTTGCGTTGCGATACCAGCATGGTCCATTCCTGGAAGCCATAATACATCGTAACCTTGCATACGCTTTGTGCGAGTTAAAATATCTTGAAGCGTCGTATCCCAAGCGTGACCTAAGTGTAACTTACCAGTTACGTTCGGAGGTGGAATTACAATTGTATATGGTTGTTTCTTCTCATCTCCTGTTGCTTCGAAATATTTGCCTTCAAGCCACCACTTGTAAAGGCCTTCTTCAACGGACATATGATCATATTTAGTTGGTAAATTATTTTCCGTGTTTGACATTATTTTCCCTCCTTAAAATAAAAAATGCCCCTCATCCAAAAAAGGACGAGGGACATCGCGGTACCACCTTTATTTACAAACAAATTCAGAATTTGCTTATACTCTTAATTTGATAACGGACAAATCCGTCTTTTCCTAATAAGAATCATTCCGTTCAGAAAAGATGCTCCAGGGCTACCTTCTAACATAACTATCTAGAGAACCTCCCAGCCAATGGTTCCCCTCTCTGAAGACGTTTCATGTTATACTCTTCCCCTTCAATGCATTTATGTGATTGTTAATTATTATATACAATAGTGTAAAAAACGAAACCTTATTCGTCAAGATAAATTTGTAACTACGGCTTTTATCTCTTTATGGAACTAATAAAAAAAGATAAGCAGGGTTCTCCCTACTTATCTTCTTTATCCGTTCCCTTGCTGGGCAGCTTGTAATTGCGAAAGGAAATATTCTGTATTACTAATGAGCCAATGCGATTGCTGCAGAATTTTTACCCCGCGAAGCTCATTTTCTTCATTACGACTCTTTCTTCTTTTCGTATACGACTGAATTTGCCGAATAAAATGCGACGGGTACGTCATATACGCAAACATAAGAAGCTGCTCCTCTTTCGTAAACGGAAAATTTTTTTGATACATTTGATACCATTCAAAGCGGTCGCTCCGCGCAATTGGATATGTGTTCAAAGACCTTGAATAAAAGCTGACGATATCCTGTACCGGTGTAGCAAACTGAGACTTTTCTAAACTAATAAAATAACCGTTTCGTTCATAATCAAATAAAAAGTGATTAAGCGATACATTTCCATGTACGAAAGTAGTACGTGTTTTTCCCTTTTCTTTCATTGCATCATGCCATTCACTTAATTGTTTCGTTGCGAACTCACGTGCTCTCATAACGTGGTGATAATACGTACAATATTGTAATTCAAATGGAGACATATACCACTTCGCTTCAGATTCTATGAGAAACTCTTCTAATATCTCGCCATCATTTTCCCAACGGTCGGATATATTTGTATAATGTTTTTCTAAATCTTCTTCTGTATAAGTCTCCTCTTTCACCGTTTTTTGATGCAACGTCCCGAGCGTTTGAAACATCTTATGGTATTGATCATTATCTTCGCCATTTCCTTCCGCACGTTCTAACCAAGGCATTAAATAATAGCTATACGCCCCATCACTTAAAACATAATTCCCGTCCGTCGTGTGATAGATAGGTACATAATTCGAAAAACCTTTCTCCTTCAAATATTGAATATGGTGTAAAAAATTATTCCGCTCTAATTTTCTATCTTGTATTTTCTTTAACGCATACGGACCTTGATTCGTATAAATTTTCATTACACTTCCGTGCTCTTCCATATGCTGAGTGTCCAATCTATATTGCCTCACAATGGGTTCATAGCGATTTCGTAATTCAATATCCATACGAATAACCCTTTCTTATTCAAAACATAGCTTCTAGGAAAAGAAAAGAGGTGAGTGAAAAAACTCACTCACTTATTTCACTGTTGCTTTTGAAACAGGAATATATATAATTTGCCCTGTAGTTAAATATATATCTTCTGATTGATTTACACGATATAGGCTTTGTACAGTCGTTTCATAACGTTCTGCAACCGATTCAATTGTATCTCCTTCTTGTACGAAGTACATTCTTAACTTCGTAAATTCTTCTTCTGGTTCTTTCGTAAATAATTTCGTTAAATAAAGTGCATTTTCATCTCGCTGTGAATATGCTTCTTCCTCTGGCTCTTCCTGCTTTTTCGCTTTTTCTTTCTTGAAATTTTTCCGCCCGAACAATTCAAATTGTGGCGTCTTTTCTTGCTCCTCTTCACGCTCCACAAGTTCATGTTCTTCTAATGCCTCTTCTTCTATTTCTTGCTCTTTTCTTTCTTCTAACTGAAACGGCTCAAATGCATAATCTTCCCATCCATCTGATTCTTTATAGGCTGGTACCTCTTCGTGCGGCGCAGGTCTACTTTCATCCTCTTCAGCTGAATCAGCTTCCAACTCGGCATACACCGTCTCTTCCTCTTCATCCTCGGTTCTTTCTTCGTCACATAAACCTGTAATAGATATATCCGCTAATAGTTGTAAGCAACCATTTTCCTTTAATTCATAATCAAATTCCTCGATTGATACATATAATTCTTCAATTACTTTCACTCGATTTCTTGGAATTGATATTTCGAGCGGAAAGGAATGGACAAGCTCATTAACCCCGTCTGCCCTTGTTTCTACATAATCAATTGCCTTTGCTGGTGATAGCTCTCTTAATGAATAAGCTGAATCATCTTGCCTTGCAACGTACTCTCCCGTTAAATCTAATTGCCCCCTCACGATAACTTCATGATCGAGCTCCTCTATCTCAACGTCTGGATCTAACGAAATTGACAAAAGTTCTTCGACTTCCTGTCCCTTCTGGAACCAAACAGATTCTTTTAATGAAAATCGTAATGAATGATCTGTTGCCACTTCTTTTCCCCCTCCCAAACTATATGTCATTACAGATTTATGTTCCCTAAGGCTACTTTATGAATAAAAAAAATCGCTCCCCTAATGGAAAGCGATTTTCTCTAAGAAATTATGCTTTTAATTTTGACATTGCAATTTCGGCCGCCGCAATTGTCGCCTCAATATCTGCATCACTATGTGCTGTCGATAAGAATAAACCTTCAAATTGAGAAGGTGGTAAAAATACACCTTGTTCTACCATTTCACGATAGTAAGCTGCAAAGAATTCTAAGTTTGAAGATTTTGCTGCATCATAATTAATAACTTGCTCATCTGTAAAGAAAATACCAATCATAGAACCTGCACGATTAATGTGATGCGGGATATTATGCTTTTCAGCTGCCTTACGTAGTCCAGCCTCTAACATTTCTGCTTTACACTCAAATTCCACATATGATTCTGGCGTTAACTGCACTAACGTTTCATAACCTGCTGTCATTGCAAGTGGATTACCCGATAATGTTCCAGCTTGGTAAATCGGTCCGCTTGGTGCAACTTGACGCATAATCTCTGTCTTCCCACCGTATGCTCCTACCGGCAAGCCACCACCGATTACTTTACCTAAACAAGTTAAGTCAGGAGTTACACCGTAGTAACCTTGTCCACAATTATAAGCAACACGGAATCCTGTCATTACTTCATCAAAAATAAGTAGTGCACCGTTTTGCTCTGTCACTTCACGAAGTCCTTCTAAAAACCCTGGTTGAGGGGGAACAACACCCATATTCCCTGCCACTGGTTCTACAATTATACAAGCGATGTCATCACCGAATTGTTCGAAAGCATATTTTACACTTTCTAAATCGTTATACGCTACTGTAATCGTATTTTTCGCTACACCTTCTGGTACACCAGGGCTATCTGGTAAACCTAGCGTTGCTACACCCGAACCTGCTTTAATCAATAAAGAATCACCATGACCGTGATAACAACCAATGAATTTCAAAATTTTGTTACGTCCAGTGTAACCACGAGCTAAACGTAGTGCACTCATTGTCGCCTCTGTTCCAGAGTTAACCATACGCACAATCTCAATTGATGGTACACGCTCGATAACAAGCTGCGCTAATTTATTTTCAATTTCTGTTGGTGCACCAAAGCTTGTTCCTTTTTCAGCAACAGCTTTTAAAGCCTCAACAACACGATCATTCGCATGACCATGAATTAAAGGTCCCCACGATAATACGTAATCGATGTATTCATTCCCATCGATATCATATACTTTAGAGCCTTTTCCGCGCTCCATAAACAGCGGATTCATACCAACAGACTTAAAAGCACGAACAGGGCTGTTTACGCCTCCAGGCATTAAATTTTGAGCCTCTTCAAACGCCGCAATCGATTTATCAAATTTTTTCATTATTTAGCGCCTCCTTCTTGTAACCATCTTGCTGCATCTTTTGCATGATACGTAATAATCAAGTCTGCTCCTGCGCGTTTCATGCTAATTAATTTCTCAAGTACAACTTCTTTTTCATTAATCCAACCATTTTGTGCTGCTGCTTTAATCATCGAATATTCACCACTTACGTTATAAGCAACGACTGGTAAGTTAAAGTTATTTTTCACATCACGAACGATATCTAGATAAGAAAGAGCTGGCTTTACAATTAAGAAGTCGGCCCCTTCCATTACATCTGATTCTGCTTCACGAAATGCTTCCATACGGTTCGCTGGGTCCATTTGATATGTTTTACGGTCACCAAACTGCGGTGCACCATGTGCTGCATCACGGAACGGTCCGTAAAATGCTGATGAATATTTCACAGCGTACGACATAACTGGTACGTGCGCGAAACCATTTTCATCTAATGCATGGCGACTTGCTGTTACGAATCCGTCCATCATGTTAGATGGTGCAATAATGTCTGCCCCTGCTTTCGCTTGACTTACAGCTGTTTTTGCAAGAGCTGCAAGAGACTCATCATTTAAAATAACGCCATCTTCAATAACACCGCAATGACCATGGCTTGTAAATTGACATAAACATGTATCTGCAACTACTACTAGCTCTGGGAACTCATCTTTAATTTGCTTAATTGCACGCTGTACAATTCCATGCTCACAATATGCCGATGATCCAACTTCGTCCTTTTCAGCAGGTAAACCAAATACAATAACAGAACGAATACCTAAATCAACGACCTCTTGCATTTCAGCTTGCAATAAATCTAAAGACATTTGATATACGCCTGGCATAGAAGGAACTTCATTACGAGTATTTTCTCCTTCTAATACAAAAATAGGGTAAATAAAATCTTCTGTATGTAAAAATGTTTCACGTACAAGCGCACGCATGCCCCCGCTTTGTCTTAAACGACGATGACGATTAAATTGTAAAGAATTCATAGATTTCTATCCCCATTCTTTTATTTTATAGATTCACAAATGCATTGCAGTAATGCTTCTACAGTGTACTCTTTTGGCACAATAACATGTGGAAAATAGAGGTTCGCCTCTTTTTCCGTAATAGGTCCTATACAAGCAATTGTACATTTTTTCGTCCATTCTCTCCAGTTTGTACCCTCAAGTAAACGAACAAAACTATCAACAGTTGAAGGGCTCGTAAATGTAATAATGTCTACTTTCCCTACTTCTAACGCTACTATAAGCTCTTGCTTTTTCATTACATTTTCTTTCGTACCGTATACGATTAGCTCCTCTAGAGAAACACCCATTTCCCGGAGTTTAACTGGAATAACATCTCTTGCTAAATTCCCTTTCGGAAATAAAATACATTCGTTTCCACTTAGTTTTTTTACAAACTCTTCTGCAAATACTTCTGCAACAAATGCAGTGGGAACAAAATCTACTTGATAGCCTCGCTTTTCTAACTCTAACTTTGTTTTCACGCCTACTGCAGCAATTTTAATCGGTCCGGGGAGCTTCTTTCTCAAACTATCTAGAAAAAAAGCTACACCATTTTTACTCGTGAAAATAACCCAGTCATACGAATGTAGCTGCCCTGCTATATGTTGAATTTGCCTATGAGACGTACCTTCCATACGCAAAAGCGGAATTTCCAATGGAATTCCGCTCCTTTCTTTCACTGCTACACTCATTTGTTTCGCTTGGTGCTGGGCACGTGTAATCAATACTGTTTTGCCAGCGAGAGCGTTCATATTTATTGTTGCTCCTTATTTGCAGCAAGGATGAGCTCTTTTGCTCCTTGTTTAATTAAACGGTCCGCAGCCTCTAATCCAACTTGCTTCGGATCATTACCTACTACTATCTCTTTCAATAAAACAGAACCGTCCATAGAACCGACAAGCGCTGTTAATTCGATTGCATCATTTTCTTTAAGCGTTGCATATCCAGCGATTGGAACTTGGCATCCACCTTCAAGTTTATGAAGAAATACTCGTTCAGCAGCCACTGTTCTTTCTGTTACTGCATCATTAATATGCGCTAACAACTGAAGTACATCCGTATCATCCTCACGACATTCAATCGCTAATGCACCTTGTCCTACGGCTGGTACACATAACGTTTCATCTAAATGTTCTGTAATAACTTCTCCGTCCCAGCCCATTCTCTGTAATCCAGCTGTCGCTAAAATAATTGCATCGTAATCTTCATCTTTTAACTTACGTAAGCGTGTATCGATATTCCCGCGAATCCATTTCACTTGTAAATCTGGTCTCGCAGCTAGTAGTTGTGCACTACGTCTCAAACTACTCGTTCCTAAGATCGCGCCTTCTGCTAAGTCTTTAAACGATTCTCCGTTTTTAGAAATAAAAGCATCACGAGGGTCAACGCGCTTTGGCGTACAACCAATCGTTAATCCATCTGGAAGTACAGCTGGCATATCTTTCATACTATGTACAGCCATATCAATTTCTTTCGTAAGTAACGCATGTTCAATTTCCTTTACAAATAAACCTTTTCCGCCTACTTTTGAAAGAGTAACATCTAAAATAACATCACCTTTTGTGACGATTTCTTTCACTTCAAATTCATATGGTAAACCAAGCGCTTTTAATTGATCAATAAACCAATTAGTTTGTGTTAATGCTAGTTTACTCTTTCGTGAACCTACAATAATTTTGCGCATAATTCTCTCTCCTCATTATAAATACCAAAAGTGGAAATTAGATAAACTGCTTAATAGAAAAATGTTAACTAGCATTACGAGAAATGCCCCGATATTCCACTGCACAATTTTCTTACCTTGCAACACATCTGCTGCTCGTAAATATAAGCCCACGCAATATACAAATAGAACGACAAAAGACCCAATTACTTTCGTATCATACCAATGGAAATTATCCAATTTTGTATATCCCCATATGCATCCTAATATAATTGCTAATAAGAAAAACGGAACAGAAAATAAATTTAATCCGTAAGACATAGATTCAAGCTTCGGCAAATTTCCTAATCTTCTTAATCTCGCATTCCACTTTTTCTTTTTTAATAGTCGGTATTGCAATAAATACATAATAGAAAAAATAAACGATACAGTAAACGTTGCATAAGAAATAATCGCCATACCGACATGCACGTATACAAGTTCTGAAACTAATTGCTCTGCAAGTACTGGCGACATCTTCCCGAGCGGTGTAAAAATAGAAAAAGCGCTTACGCCAAATGCTACAACATTTGTAAAAAAGACTAAAAAGTCAATACGCATAAATCGATTAATGACTAATGACATCGTAATCAATAACCAAACATAAAAATAAATCCCTGATAATAAAGTTAAAATAGGATTCGTTTCTGAATCTGTAGCCCTAAGCAACATAAAGATAGACTGCAGAACCCATACAATCGAAAGTAACCAAAAAGCAAAGCGGTTCGCCTTTCGGTTACTTTGGAAATAATCTATAAAATATAAACTAATGCTACAAGCATATAAAATAATTGCAATATGATAAATAATACTGTTATTTAAAAAACTCATCCGATCATCCTTCCAAGTTATAAAGATGGAACGGATGGTGTCCACGCTCTTTTATGTTCTACTTCTTCCGTATTTCCCGCTTCTTCCACTTCTAAATCAAAAATCTTCGCAAATAAAGCTAATTTTTCGCCAGCTCCCTCTTCAACAGCTAATTCTTTAGCTACTAAAATTGGGTCTTTTAACAATTGGTTAATAATACTTTTCGTATGTTTACTAATTACTTTTTTCTCACGATCACTAAGGTTTGGTATTTTTCGCTCAAGGCTTTCCATCGTATCACTTTGAATTGCTAGCGCTTTATCACGAAGAGCTGATATTAACGGTACAACACCTAGCGTACTTAACCACGTTTTAAATAAAACCATTTCTTCTTCAATCATAAATTGAATTTTCTCTGCTTCTTTTAAACGTTCAGCACGGTTTGCTTCAACTACACCTTGCAGATCGTCGATATCATATAAGAAAGAGCCTTCTAATTCATCAATCGCCGGATCAATATCACGTGGTACTGCAATATCAACCATAAATAACGGACGACCAGAGCGCATTCTCTCTACTTTTGTCATCATTTCTTTCGTAATGACATATTCTGATGCACCCGTTGAACTAATTAAAATATCCGCTTCTAATAATGCACATTGCAATTCACTTAAAGGCTTTGCATGTCCCATATATTTCTCAGCCATCACTTCCGCTTTCGTAAGCGTCCTATTCATAACCGTTACTTTACGAGCTCCGCTTCCGTATAAGTTTTGCAGTGCAAGTTCACCCATCTTACCCGCACCAAGAATAAGTACATGACAATCTGTTAAATCGCCAAATATTTTCTTTCCGAGCTCAACAGCAGCATAACTAACAGACATCGCACTTTCACCAATCGTTGTTTCTGAGTGCGCACGTTTTGCTAACGTAACCACTTGCTTAAACAACTCATTAAAAATTGTACCTGTCGCTTTTACTTGTTGTGCTTCTAAAAAGCTATCTTTTATTTGACCTAAAATTTGCGTCTCTCCAACAACCATAGAATCCAAACCGCACGTTACGCGGAATAAATGATCTATTGCGCCATCTTGTTCAAAAATAGACAAGTATGGTGCGACTTCTTCTATTTCAAGCTGAAACCAATCAGCTAAAAACTTCTTAATGTAATACCGTCCCGTGTGTAATTGATCGACAACAGCGTAAATCTCAGTGCGATTACAAGTTGATACAATGACATTTTCTAGCACGCTCTTTTGGTTTTGTAATATAGTCATTGCTTGCTCTAGCTCTGCTGCCTGAAATGTGAGTTTCTCACGAAATTCTACAGGGGCTGTTCGATAATTTACACTAACAACAAGAATATGCACGCAGCATGTCCCCCTTCACCCGTTTTATCACTTTATCTACTATCATAATACAACTTTCCTCTTATGAATCTGACAATCGTGTGAACAACTGATTATTTTTTATTTATTCTCCATATGTAATAAAGGAGCTTCAGTAAGATTAATAAAGAACTTTCTACTTTATAATAATTATAAAATAATAACTCTATTTGTACGTTACCAAAAAAAGTCCTCATAATCAAGTGATGGAAACTATTCCATATTAATTATAACATCATCTTTTCTATCTTCTTTCATCATGAAGGAAAATATGTATGATTGTTCCAAAATATAGTACTCACTTTCTCGATACAATGCATTTGACATTGTATTTCTTTTTCGTTATATTGGTTTTATAAAATTAAATTGTGCACAATTTAAAAATACAAGGAGTTGCCTATGAAAGAAAATCCTTTGCATCTAGATAACCAACTTTGTTTTTCTATTTACGCTTGTTCTAGAGAGGTTACCCGTTTTTACCGCCCCTATTTAGAAGAAATGGGCATTACGTATCCCCAGTACATTACTTTACTCGTACTCTGGGAACAAGACGGACTAACAGTAAAAGAAATTGGAGAACGTCTATTTTTAGATTCTGGTACTTTAACACCTATGTTAAAACGTATGGAATCATTAAAACTTGTACAACGTGTTCGTTCAAAAGAAGACGAGCGAAAAGTTTGTATTGAATTAACAGAACAAGGTAAAGATTTAAAAGAAATAGCTTGTTCATTACCAACAACGATGGCTACAAATTTAGGCATTACAGAGCAAGAATATCATTCTTTATTAATCCAATTAAACACATTAATTGAAACAATGAAAAAAATTAATGACAGAAAAGGGGAATAAACATGGATAAATTATATACTGCTTCAGTAACAGCAACAGGTGGAAGAAACGGTAAGGTAGTTTCAGATGATGGCATATTAAATCTTGATGTAAAAATGCCAAAAGCACTAGGTGGCGCAGGCGGAGAAGCAACAAATCCAGAACAATTATTTGCAGCTGGTTATGCAGCTTGCTTTGATAGTGCATTGCAACTTGTAATTCGTACAAAACGTATGAAGGTGGAAAGTACAGAAGTAACTGCACACGTTTCTATCGGTAAAGATACAGATGGTGGTTTCGGACTATCTGCTGTACTTGACGTACATGTTGCTGGTGTTTCTCATGCCGAAGCACAAGAACTTGTAGAAGCCGCTCACGGTGTATGTCCTTACTCTAAAGCAACAAGAGGAAATATTGAAGTTACATTAAACGTACGCTAAAAGTTTAGTAAATAAAAAAAAACGCGCGACATTCGTCACGCGTTTTTTGTTTTTGTCATTTTATGAATTGCTTTCCATGCTTCTTCTTTTCCAAGTCCTGTTTCAGAAGAGAATAGAACGATTTCATCGCCAATTTCAACAGCAAGCGTTTCTTTTACAACTTTGAAATGCTTTTGCCATTTCCCTTTCGGAATTTTATCGGCTTTCGTTGCAATAATAATTGTTGGGATTTCATAATGCTTTAAGAAATCATACATCATAATGTCATCTTTTGTTGGTTGGTGACGTAAATCAACTACTAATACAGCTGCGTCTAATTGCGTACGTGTTGTAAAGTAAGTCTCAATCATTCTGCCCCATGCCGCGCGCTCTGTTTTAGATACTTTCGCATATCCATAACCTGGAACGTCAACAAAATGCATCATTTCATTGATTAAGAAAAAGTTCAGCGTTTGCGTTTTTCCTGGTTTAGAAGAAATACGTACTAACTTTTTACGATTTAAAATTTTATTAATAAAGGAAGACTTCCCGACATTAGAACGACCTGCTAAGGCAATTTCTGGTAAATCACCGTCTGGATATTGTTCCGGTTTAACGGCACTAATTACAATATCTGCTTTTGTTACTTTCATTGTTTCACTCCTACTAATGCGTGCTCCAATACTTCGTCTAAATGAGATACAAGCACAAACGTAAGGTTTTCTTTTACGCTCTCTGGAATATCATCTAAATCTTTCTCATTTTCCGCCGGTAAAATAATTTTTGTTAATCCCGCGCGGTGAGCACTTAATGTTTTTTCTTTCAAACCACCAATCGGTAATACACGACCACGAAGTGTAATTTCACCTGTCATACCAACTTCTTTACTTACAGGAATACCTGTTAGTGCAGAAATAAGTGCCGTTGCCATCGTAATACCTGCTGACGGTCCATCTTTTGGAACTGCTCCTTCTGGAACATGAATATGAATATCGTTTTTCTCATGGAAATCCGGATCAATATGAAGTTCTTCTGCACGAGAACGAATATAGCTAAACGCGGCTTGTGCGGATTCTTTCATAACATCCCCAAGTTTCCCTGTTAAAATTAATTTCCCTTTTCCTGGCGCTACAGACACTTCAATTGCAAGTGTATCGCCGCCCGCTGCTGTGTAAGCTAAACCTGTTGCCATACCAACTTGGTCTGTTTTTTCAGCTTGACCATAACGGAATATATGCTTACCAAGTAAATCAACAATATTTTTCTCTGTTACAACAATGCGCTTGCGTTCTGCTGTAACGATAATTTTTGCTGCTTTACGGCAAACTTTTGCAATTTGACGCTCTAACGTACGAACACCAGCCTCGCGTGTATAATAACGAATAATTTCAAGAAGCGCTTCATCACGTACTTGCAAATTACCTTTTCGCAAACCGTGCTCTTTTAATTGTTTCGGCAATAAATGCTCACGAGCAATGTGCACCTTTTCAAGTTCTGTATAACCAGCAATCGAAATGATTTCCATACGGTCAAGCAATGGGCCCGGAACACTTGCAAGTGTATTAGCAGTTGCAACGAACATAACTTTCGATAAATCATATGGCTCTTCAATGTAATGATCACTGAAGTTATGGTTTTGTTCTGGATCTAACACTTCAAGTAACGCCGCTGATGGGTCTCCCCTGAAATCGTTAGACATTTTATCAATCTCATCTAATAAGAAGACTGGATTAACTGTTTTCGCCTTTTTCATACCTTGAATAATACGTCCTGGCATCGCTCCTACATATGTACGACGGTGACCACGAATTTCAGATTCATCACGCACACCACCAAGAGAAACACGTACAAAATTACGGTTTAACGATGTTGCGATAGAACAAGCTAACGAAGTTTTCCCAACCCCAGGAGGTCCTACTAGACAAAGAATTGGCCCTTTTAATGAATTCGTTAACTTCTGTACAGCTAAATATTCAAGTACTCGCTCTTTCACTTTTTCAAGACCGTAATGATCTTTATTTAAAATTTCTTCCGAATGAGTGAGGTCAATCATATCCTCTGTTGCTGTTGTCCATGGGAGAGCTAATAACCAATCAATATAATTATGAATGACACCACTCTCAGCAGAACTTACAGGTAATTTTTCATAACGATCTAATTCTTTCAGTGCAGCCTTCATTGTTTCTTCAGGCATTCCCGACTGTTCAATTTTCTCACGAAGTTCTTCAACTTCCCCGCCCTTGCCTTCTTTATCACCAAGTTCAGTTTGAATTGCCTTCATTTGCTCACGTAAGAAATATTCTTTTTGCGTGCGCTCCATTGAACGTTTCACTTTTTGTCCAATTTTCTTTTCTAGGCTAAGTAACTCTTGTTCATCTTGAATAATTGAAATAAGTGTATGTAGTCGTTCTTTCACAGATACAATCTCTAAAATCTCTTGTTTCTGCTTCGTTTTAATCGGTAAGTGAGAAGCAATTAAATCAGCTAGTCTTCCCGGTTCTTCTACATCAGCTACCGTTGCAAATGTTTCATTTGAAACTTTTTTCGAAACTTTAATATATTGTTCGAAATGCTCCAGTAACGTACGCATAAGAGCCTTCTCTTCTAAATCATCTTCTACTTCTTCCGTTACCGTTTTAATAGAAACTTGCACTATATTTTCTTCTTCGATAAACTCTACTACTTCTGCTCTATGTAAACCTTCTACAAGGACACGAAGCGTACCGTTCGGCAATTTTAACATTTGCTTCACTTTCGCCACTGTACCTACACTATATATGTCATCTTCTTTCGGATCGTCGATATTCATTTCTTTTTGCATTGCTAAAAAGATGATATTTTCATCCATTGCCGCCTGCTCTAGTGCTTGTATCGATTTATCACGTCCTACATCAAGATGCAGAACCATCGTTGGATATACGAGAATGCCTCTTAATGGTAGGAGGGGCACAATTCTTTCATTCGTATTCATACTAGACATAGCACCTCCATAATAAATTAAACTCCTGTTCAACTATTTTATATTACAATACATCTAGATGCAATTGCAGAGATTCTTCGCAATTGTTAATCCCCTGTTTTTTTGTGCCTCACGAAAAGAAAAAAGACTCCGCTTAAGCATACAAACTTAAACGAAGTCTGGCAAATTTTTATTATTGTATATTCTCACATTGATTGTGCATCTGTTTCGTCCAAATCATTATGTGCATCAAGCTCACGATGCATATTTTCCTGCATAAATGTTAATTCAAATACTTCTTTTAATTTGCGAACAGGAATGATCTCAATTCCCTTTATTGTATACAAAAATGGTTGCATGTTTTCAGCCGGAATGATGACTTTCTTAGCTCCCGCTTTTTTCGCAGCTTTTATTTTTGCGTACACACCACCAATAGGCTTCACTTCTCCGTGGATACTTATCTCACCTGTCATCGCTACTTCATTATTCACATACGTACGATGCACTGCTGAATAGACACCTGTTGCCATAGCAATACCTGCTGAAGGACCATCAATCGGGATACCACCAGGAAAATTAATATGTATATCATACCCTTCTGGCAACACATCTAGAGAACGAAGTACTGTTAACACATTATCAACAGAACCTTTCGCCATACTTTTACGGCGGATTGATTTCGTTTTATTTCCAATACTTTCCTCTTCTACAATTCCAGTGACATTTACTGATCCTTTATCTTTCACAGGAATAGCTGTTACCTCAATTTCTAATAACGCACCTGTATTCGGCCCATATACAGCAAGCCCGTTCACAAGACCGATTCTCGGAATTGGATAAATACGTTTTTCGTACTTTGGTGTAAGCTGACTAGAATGAACAACCCATTCAATATCTTCATCTTTAATGAAAGGTCGTTCTTCATTTATCGCCATACCAGCAGAAATTTGCACGAGATTAATTGCTTCTCGCCCATTTCTTGCATACATTCCAATCATTTCGATACCGTTCTCACCTACTTGCATCTCCACTTTGTCAGCTGCATTTTTCGCTACTTTTTGAATTTCTTCTGTATCTAACTCACGGAAGAACACTTCTAAACAACGCGACCTAATTGCAGGAGGAATTTCCTCTGGTGAACGTGTCGTTGCACCAACTAAGCGAAAATCTGCAGGTAAACCTTTTTGAAAAATATCATGTATATACGTTGGAATCATCGAATTTTCTTCACTATAATACGCACTTTCCAAAAACACTTTCCGATCTTCTAACACTTTTAGCATTTTATTCATTTGAATTGGATGTAATTCACCAATCTCATCAATGAACAAAATACCACCATGCGCATCTGTTACAGCCCCTTTTTTCGGTTGCGGGATACCCGCTTGTCCCATTGCACCTGCTCCTTGATAAATAGGATCATGCACTGAACCAATTAATGGATCCGCAATACCACGCTCATCAAACCTAGCTGTCGTCGCATCAAGTTCGATAAATGTTGCATTTGTACGAAATGGAGATTTCGGATTTCGTTTCGCTTCTTCTAATACAAGGCGTGCTGCCGCTGTCTTTCCGACACCTGGCGGACCGTATATGATCACATGTTGCGGATTAGGACCACAAAGAGCCGCTTTTAACGACTTAATCCCGTCTTCTTGCCCTACAATGTCTATAAAGGATGTAGGACGTACCTTTTCCGCAAGCGGCTCTGTTAAAGAAACCTCACGCATTTTACGAAGCTGCTCTAATTCTTTTTTCGATTCTCGATCAATTGAAACTTTTTGTGTTCGCTGATTTCGAAGTAAATGCCAAAAATACAATCCGACAATTACGCCAAAAACAAGTTGAACAAGTAAAAATATATTTGTCCAGCTCATAATTCATTTCCTCCCGCTATGTTTTACCTTTTAGTATTTCCTGGGAGGAATAGTGCTAAACATAAAGAAAAACAGCAATTATAAAAATTGCTGTTTCTTCTTCGCATTATGCAGATGTTTTTGTATCAAGTACAGTACCGTCTTGTAACACCAATTTCGGCGGTTCATTATCAGCTACTGTTTCTTTCGTAAGAATACACTTCTCGATATCTTTGCGAGATGGAAGTTCGAACATTACATCAAGCATCAAGCCTTCAATAATAGAACGAAGTCCACGAGCACCTGTTTTACGTTCAATTGCTTTTTTCGCAATCTCAACTAGTGCACCTTCTTCAAACTCTAACTCAACATCGTCAAGCTCCAATAATTTTTGGAATTGCTTAACAAGTGCATTTTTCGGTTTAGTTAAAATATCTACAAGAGCATCTTCATCAAGCGGCTCTAGGTTCGCAATAACTGGAAGACGACCGATAAACTCCGGAATTAAACCGAATCTTAAAAGATCCTCTGGTAAAACGTGAGATAAAACATGCTTCTCATTTACATCAGCATTTTTCTTCTCAGCACCAAATCCAATTACTTTCTCACCAAGGCGACGTTTAATAATAGGCTCGATGCCATCAAACGCTCCACCACAAATGAATAGGATGTTCGTTGTATCAATTTGAATAAACTCTTGATGCGGGTGCTTACGACCACCTTGAGGTGGAACGCTCGCTACAGTACCTTCTAAAATTTTCAGAAGTGCCTGCTGTACACCTTCACCAGATACATCACGTGTAATTGATGGATTTTCGGACTTACGTGCCACTTTATCAATCTCATCAATATAAATAATTCCTTTTTCCGCTTTTTCTACATCGTAATCAGCCGCTTGAATTAGTTTTAGTAAGATGTTTTCTACATCTTCCCCAACGTATCCAGCTTCTGTTAAAGATGTTGCGTCCGCGATTGCAAATGGAACATTTAAAATACGCGCTAATGTTTGTGCCAATAATGTTTTACCACTACCAGTTGGCCCAATAAGTGAAATATTACTCTTCGCTAATTCTACATCATCAATTTTGCTGTTAGAATTAATGCGTTTGTAATGGTTATATACCGCTACCGCTAGTGCTTTTTTCGCGTTATCTTGTCCGATGACATACTCATCTAAGATTTCACGAATTTCTACCGGTTTCGGTACATCTTTGAATTCTACTTCTTCGTCCTTCGCAAGCTCCTCTTGTACAATTTCAGTACAAAGCTCGATACACTCGTCACAAATGTAAACACCTGGACCTGCAACTAACTTTCGAACTTGTGTTTGTGTTTTACCACAGAAAGAACATTTTAATTGACCTTTTTCATCATTAAATTTAAACATATTTTCACACCCCTTACAAAGTGCTAACCTCTTGCCTTCGTATGTACACGATAAATGTATCGTATGTAAATACATATTATGTCACTACATAGCGAGAAATACAAATAATATGACTAGTTATGTACAAATAAAAAAATTTTAAAACTTTTGAAATATGTATATTCGACTTACAAAGGCACTTTTCCTTCTTCATCGAAAAGTTTTATAAATATATTTCTATATTTATAAAACAAGGCACGATTAAAATCGCGCCTTGTTATTTTATTATGCAGCGTTGTCTACTAAGAAGTCTACAGCTTTACGCACTTTAAGGTCTTCAGATAAAGCGTCTACGCTTCCAATAGCTTGCTTGATAGCGTCTACTGGCATACCGTACATTTCAGCCATTTTTTCAACTTCTGCAGTTACTTCTTCTTCAGTAACTTCGATGTTTTCAGCTTCAATGATAGCTTCAAGAACAAGATTGATTCTTACACGTTTTTGTGCGTCCTCTTTCATTTGCTCTTTTAATTTGTCAGCGTCAGTACCTGTGAATTGGTAGTAAAGCTCAAGGTTCATACCTTGTTGGCTTAAACGTTGCTCGAATTCACGAACCATACGATCTAACTCAGTGTCGATCATAGCTTCTGGAATGTCGATTTCAGCGTTAGCAGCAGCTAATTCTACTACTTCGTCACGTACTTTGTGCTCAGCTTCGTGCTTTTTGCCTTCTTCTAAGTTTGTACGAAGTTTTGTTTTTAATTCATCAAGAGTTGCAACTTCTTCGTCAGCATCTTTAGCGAACTCGTCGTTTAACTCAGGAAGTTCTTTTGTTTTGATTTCGTGAATTGTTACTTTGAATGTTGCTGGTTTACCAGCTAATTCAGCAGCATGGTACTCTTCTGGGAATGATACTTCAACTTCTTTAGAATCACCAGATTTAAGACCAATTACTTGCTCTTCGAAACCTGGGATGAAAGTACCAGAACCGATTGCAAGAGAATAGTTTTCGCCTTTTCCGCCTTCAAATGCTTCGCCATCAACGAAACCTTCGAAGTCGATTACAGCTGTATCACCATCTGCAGCAGTTCCTTCTTCTTTAACAACTAGTTCAGCTTGACGCTCTTGTAAAGCTTTTACTTCGTTCTCTACATCCTCGTCAGTTACAGTTGTTTCAACTTTTTCTACTGCTAAACCTTTGTAATCACCTAATTTAACTTCAGGTTTTACAGTAACTTTTGCAGTGAAAATTAAGTTTTGGCCTTTTTCGAATTTCTCGATGTCAATCTCAGGATGAGCAACTGGGAAGATACCAGCTTCATCGATTGCTTCACCGTATGCTTTTGGTAAGATGATATCTAAAGCATCTTGGTATAAAGATTCAATACCAAAGCGTTGTTCGAATAATGGACGAGGCATTTTCCCTTTACGGAAACCTGGTACATTAATTGTTTTTACTACTTTTTTGAATGCAGCGTCGATAGAGTTATTTACTTCTTTAGCATCAACTTCGATTGTTAAAACGCCAACGTTACCTTCTAATTTTTCCCATTTTGTAGACATTTATTCTTTCCCTCCAACTATAATAATGTATGCACATACCTCTATAGATCAAGATTTTTATTATCTCTTTCTTGAAATAACAAATGTACAAATAACCCTCTAGCAAAAAGCTTTCAGATACAATGTTCCAATCTACTAATTGTCTAAAAGACAACTACGGTATATTTTGTTCGAGACTAATATGAAACATATTAAGTAAGAGAATTATACTCCTCTTCTCTTACAAACAGGCAGATTTCTGCCTTTTGCAACCCTTACATTATAACATAGAATGTGCTCGTTTCAATAACTGAACGATTCTTTTTCATAATTATACGGGCAAATACCCTTCTCTTTCAATGCGCAGTAACCATTGATAGGCAATATGAAATTCCTCAAACTCAATATTGTATGCTGTCATAAGTTCTTCTTCATCAATAGCCAATCCGAAACGCTTTCTTCCAATTCTCTCTAAGACAGCAGCCCAAATTTCTACTTTATCCATTAATAGAGGGAACGGAAAAATGCTAATTTGTAATTCTTTCCAGCATGTAACCATCGTACTAAATATATCTGGATAATTTTGCTCTAATCGGTTTGAGAATTTATGTATAATTTTATCGGATTGCTCCTCATTATGACCTGTAAATGCTGGAATCACCTTTATCGTATTTCCAAACTTCTCTACTTCTATCTCTTCTTCTATTTGATTTTCTACCATTTTATACAAAATAGAAGTTTTTAAATAAGGGTGCTGATCTTCGTCTATTAAAAATTTCTTTAAAGTAGGAAGTGCGAGATCCAGGTCTTTTAACGAAAGTTTCTGGATCACTCTTAGCTTTTGACCAAAGTTTTCTCCAAAAAGCCCATCGGTAAATTCTTCTAATTCAAAATCCGAATCCACTAGCGGTGTATCTTCTTCATTCAGCATCCCTTGCGCAAACAAAGCAAGCTGCGCCAATTTTTCCTTTTGCTCAGGAATTATATCTTTCGTTTGCAAAACTTCCTCAACAGTTTCAATGACACCTTCATAATCATTTGTTTGAACTAAAATAGTTACATACGTTTCAAGAATATCACCAAATAATACAGCTCCTGTTTCAAGCAACTGCTCACATTTTTCTTTCGCTTCTTCCATACGTTTTAATTCTAACAAACAAATAACGGAAGCTAATTCTGTTTGTTCCGTTTCTGCATTATACTGACGTAATATTTCAAAGCAGCGCAATGCATCTTCGAATTCCCGCTCTTTCAACGCTAAAAAACCTTTATCAATATAGCGTTCTGATAGTTGCGGGAACAATACGACCGTATTTTCTTTTTTATCCATACGTCCGCCTCTTTTTCTAGATTTTAATGATCTTCAAAGTAAATATATCAAATGCGTAATGAGAACACAACATTCCAAAATTATTTATTTGAAATATAGGAATATTCTATTTTCATAACAAAAAAGCAACAAACTTCTAAATGAAATTCATTTTTCACAAACAAAAACCCTCAGCAACAGACGGCAGAGGGTTCATCATTAATGGAAAGCTTTTATAATTGTGGGGTATATAACAAGGGTAATAATTTGGAGAACAATAATTGCCATAACAATCATGCTAAAATAGAAGATTGGTTTACTTCGCTTCATTAAAAACATAATAATAAGCATCGTACAAGCAAACAAACTTAAAAAGAACAAACTCGTTGTCGAACTAAGTATACCACTCGGGACAAAGAACAATAAAACTACACTACAAGTACCTATAATTCCAAATAACCATTCCATTCATTCACTCATTCCCTTTCCCTCTCATGGCAGTTTTTTCTACGCTACTAAATGTTTTACAACATCAATTACATATGTTAACTTTTCATACGCCACAAACCCAAAAGCTACTGTTAAACCCGTTACGATTAATCCTTTCATCATCTCTTCCTCCTCATTTATCGTTGTTATCTTCATTATATAGGATTAGTAATTTGTTACCATCGAACTTCCTTACACTTACCTTACAGAGTTGTAAGATTTCAAAAATAGATTTAAAATCATGTTAATATATTTTTGTACAATTAAGAATTTAATTTACAAGGGGGATTATATATGTTCAAAAAAATGGCAGCTGACGTTTTAGGATTAAGCGATGTAGGTTCCGTTATCACACCAAAAGATTACGATAAGGTCGATGCTGATGATTACGTAATGCATGAAGATGGGGAGAAAATTTACTTTCTTATTAAATCTAAATCAGATGAATATTGTTTCACAAACAAAGGATTAATTCACCTAGATGGTACAAGTGCCACAAGCAAAACACGTACATTACGCCGCTTTAGCTATAGTAAATATCAAATTAAAAACGTAGCACTTGAAACTGCAGGAACGATTGATTTAGATGTAGAAATTAAATTTCAAATGGGAGATGAGCATTACTCAATTGATGTTCATAAAAAACATATTGAAGAATTAAAAGATTTATATAAGGCTCTTCTTAAAATCGAAGAAATTTCATACGACAACGACATTAAATTGCAGTATGCACATAAAAGTTTAGATATGGCATCTAACGCTTTCAGCCGTATTTCAAATGCACAAGTAAATTTAGCAGAACAGTTTAAAGAGATGAACGAGATCGCCTTTAACTGGCTCATTGATACGAAAAAGCAATATAACGTGAAAGATTACGGTTTTGTCTTTGAAAAATTTATTAATAACTAATTTAAAACAAACAAAAAACCTTGTTATCAAAAGATAACAAGGTTTTTTTAGCGTCCCAGGAGAGATTCGAACTCCCGACCGTACGCTTAGAAGGCGTATGCTCTATCCGGCTGAGCTACTGGGACATGGAGCGGGTGAAGAGAATCGAACTCTCGACCAGAGCTTGGAAGGCTCTTGTTTTACCACTAAACTACACCCGCATATGTTATTTTATTTTTCTTCGTTAGCGCCGTTGCCCTATCGACAATATTTATTATATTCATAACTACTTATAAAGTCAACACTTTTTTAAAAGAGGATAATTTTTCTTATCCTCTTTTAAAAATTGCTTGTTCCACCAGCTGTCCATCTAATGTTTCAAAACGAACTTCTATATGATTTTCATCCATTTCTAATAAAGCGAATGTTTTTTCCACACGAGAGCGCGGGAGCAAAATACTTCCTGGATTAATAAATAAAATCCCATCAATTAATTCTGCCCCTAATATATGAGAATGTCCAAAGCATGCTACTTGCGCTCCTACTTCTCCTGCATGATACGCTAACGTTTGTAACGTCATTTTCACATTATGACGATGACCGTGTACAACTAAGAAACGAATTCCATCTACATCAGTTACAATTTCATCTTGAAAGTTAGCATAATCACAATTCCCTTTTACAACTTGGAAACCTTGTAGCTCTTCTTGAGCAGGCGTTAGCTCTGAATCACCACAATGAATCATGACATCTACTTTCCCTTCGTAATTCTCTTTTAACTGCTGTAATTCCTTCACAGAGCTATGACTATCGCTTACGATTAAAGCTTTCATCAATCTCTCTCCCTTATTCTTCTAAAAACCATTCTGGGATTTTTTCTTCTAATTTACGAAGAGCGCGTCCGCGGTGACTAATCGCATTTTTCTCATCCGAATTTAGCTCAGCCATCGCTTTTTTATATTCTTCTACATAAAAAATCGGATCGTATCCGAAACCATTTTCCCCGCGGCGCTGTTCTAGAATTTTCCCTTCGCACGTTCCGTTTACAATAACCGGCTCTTTATCCACTTCAGGGAAAGCAACTGCTAGCGCACAGTAAAAACGAGCTGTACGTTTTTCTAAATCGACGTCAGTTAACCCTTGTAACACCTTATCTATATTCGCCTGATCATCTTTCGGCTCTCCAGCAAAACGAGCTGAATACACACCTGGTTTCCCGTTTAAGGCATCTACAATAAGACCAGAGTCATCCGCAATTACGATGGAATTCAACTGTCTACTAAGACTGTCCGCCTTTAAAATTGCATTTTCTTCAAATGTTTCACCAGTTTCTTCGACTTCTTCAATATGAGGAAAATCGTGTAAAGATTTCACTTCTAAGTCAAATCTCTCAAATAACTCAGCAAACTCACGTACTTTCCCAAGATTTTTCGTCGCTACAACAACTTGCTTCATATTTTCCACCTCTACTCTATATGAGATACGATGTCACCTAACGCTTCTTTTTGCTTTTCAACAAGTTGGAAAATCCCTTGTTCAGCAGCATCAAGTAATTCATTTAATTCAGCTCTGCTAAACGTCGCTTCTTCTCCAGTTCCTTGCACTTCAACAAACTGACCTTTTCCAGTCATAATAACGTTCATATCAACGTCTGCTTTAGAATCTTCAGCATAATTTAAATCTAAAACAACACCTTGTTCTTCAACAACACCTACTGACGTTGCCGCTAAATAATCTTTCACCGGAATTTTAGATACTTTTTCTGCTTGCAATAATTTTTCAAAAGCTAATACCATCGCTACATAAGCACCTGTAATAGAAGCTGTTCTCGTTCCGCCATCCGCTTGAATTACATCACAGTCAATCCAAACCGTTCTTTCGCCAAGCGCTTCTAAATCAACAACCGCACGTAATGCTCGTCCAATTAAACGCTGGATTTCCATTGTGCGCCCTGTTACTTTCCCTTTACTTGACTCCCTGATTGTACGTTGCTCTGTCGCACGTGGAATCATTGAGTATTCTGCTGTTACCCAGCCTTTTCCTTCTCCGCGCATAAACGGCGGTACACGCTCTTCAATTGTCGCTGAACAAATTACCTTTGTATCCCCAACTTCAATTAGTACTGATCCCTCTGGATGTTTTAAATAATTTGTATGAATATGTATATGGCGTAGCTCTGCTTTTCCTCTACCATCTACTCGCATAAAAATAACCCCCTCATAAATACTCTCATTAGTATAGCCAAATTTAAATGTACGATATGTATAACAATAAAAGAAGGGGAACTCAAAAAGCAATTCCCCTTTCTTACATAAGTATATCAAATTATTCGCGATTAAAAACTACCTGTATTCACGTTTTGTGGACGATCAACAGGTTTTATTAACTTTTCACCTTTCTCATCCATAAGATTTGCTTTCCCATTCACTTCAATAGAAACATTTTTCACACCTTGTTTTTCCGTTAAAGATAAGACTAACGATTTCAACACATAATTTGAAATCATGTTTTTGTCTGGGTTCACAAATATATTTTCATTAAAGTTTAATGTAATATTTCCGTTCTCCACTTTTGGATTCGTAATAAGCTTAGCTCCTGGATTAAAATCATTTAGTAGCGACCCTTGAATCGGACCTTTTACAAGCTCATCCACAATTGCCGAGTAATCATTTTCTTTTCCTTCTGCAACGCGCCTTGTTACCGGTACGTAATATTGCTGCTTATTATTATTTTGCGCCATAAAGTAAAGTGTAACCGGTTTTGTATGCGTCACATCTGCTACTTGTTCATCATCAAAGTTAATTCCATTCGCACGACTTACACCTTCACCAAGCGGTGTACCCGCAACAGGCATCTTAGCTAACTTTTCACCATTTATTTGGAACTGCACTTGTTTTATTTCTGTAAATTGAGTCAAAGTCCACGCTACTGATTCAACAATTTGACGTTCTTCTTCTTTTGAATAATTTTTCATTTCTTTAGAGAAATCAATTACTGCTGTCCCGCCTTTTTTCAAATTCAAGGTCATCGTCGTATTCGCTGGAAGGACTGCTCGAAATCCATTTGGCAATAAATTTGTAACTGGTCCATCTTTCACAAGATACCCTAACGTTTGCTGGACAACTTCATTCGCTTTCGGAGTAGGCATTGCAATAGTTTGCGGTACGACATATCCATTTTTATCAACGAGGTATAACTCTCTATTTACTGTTTGCCCTTGTTTATCTTTTTTAGCAGTTTCTTTCTTTTCACCTTCTGTATACGTAACTTTTTTTGGCGGATCAATTTGTTCTGTCGCTTTCTCTTGATTTAACAAGCCACACCCTGATAATAAAATCGCACTCACAGTAGCACCAACAACCCATTTAAAAGTGGATTTAGGCATGCCATTCCCCCCTAAAATCTAAGTTTGTACTATTATGTATACGAGCTGTTTTCATGTTTTAGAACAAGCTATGGCTACTTATACAGAAAAAACCCCTGATTTCTCAGGAGTTCTCTTATATGAATCTACTATTATTCTGTTTCTAAATTGATATGCTTCACATTTTCAATCGGCTGACCGAACCACTTTGATGCAATTTCTTTAAACAGGCCTATTTTACCAGTCGTTAAGAAGAGATGATCACTTTGTTCTTCTCCCTCATTTAGCATCTTACTATGGTATAAAATCGTGCTTACCTCACGCGCTGTTTCATCACCCGAACTAATTAATTGTACTTGATCCCCCATTACCTTTTTAATAACAGGACCTAAAATCGGATAATGTGTACATCCTAGAATAAGCGTATCAATGTCAGTACTTTTCAACGGTTGCAATGTTTCTCTTACAACTTCATACGCCATTTCACTTTCGAAATTCCCACTCTCTACAAGCTCAACGAAAGGTGGGCACGCTAAACTTTCTACCATAACACGGTTATTAATAGACTTTAGCGCCTCTTCATAGGCGCCACTTTTTACTGTTCCAATCGTTCCAATAATCCCAACATGATACGTATTTGTCACTTTTAAAGCTGTACGTGATCCTGGATGAATAACTCCAACTACTGGAATTGGTAATTGTTTCTGCATTTCTTCTAATACAACCGCAGTTGCTGTATTACACGCAATAACTAACATTTTGATATTTAAATCTAATAAATGCTCCGTCATTTCCCACGTAAATTGACGCACTTCTTCACGAGAACGCGGACCATAAGGGCAACGTGCTGTATCCCCTAAATATATAATACGCTCTTTCGGCAACTGACGAATTAATTCCTTCGCTACTGTTAAACCGCCCACTCCTGAATCAATAACACCGATCGCTCTATTCAACTTAATCACCCGTTTTCTCATTCATCATCTTTTATGTTTATCAGTATATTTTACACACTTTAAGTTAGCGAACTTAAAGTGCCCCTGTATAAAAATTTTTATTTGTACCTATATAGATCAGGATCTTTTTTATTTTGCTCCTTTTTTTCATAATTTGCAAGACAGAAAAATAACCGACCTTCTATATAAAAGTCGGTTTCTTCTATATAAAATGCTCATTCAAAATAAAACTCCCGCTACTTTTATTAATAGCGGGAGTTTTATTTCTATATTTTATTTATCGCGTTCTTTATAGCCTTACCTATTTATATATGAAGAATCCTTATCATTCATATGGAGCATGAAACAAACAGAAAAATAGCCGACCTTTTGTATAAAAGTCGGCTGCTTTCTTATAGTTCGAGCTCTCCCATACGAAGAAGCTCAACAACTGCTTGTGAACGTCCTTTAACCCCTAGCTTTTGCATTGCGTTTGAGATGTGATTACGTACTGTTTTTTCACTTATAAACAGTTCACCTGCAATTTCCTTCGTTGTTTTATCTTGAACCAGTAATTCAAATACTTCTCTTTCTCTCTTTGTGAGTAACGGTTTAGATTGATACGCTTTTTCCTTCAACTGGTATAACCCTCCTTGCTTAAGCCAGAGCTGTATATGTGTAAGTTGGGTGTTTATTTAGTCAAGATATTGTATGAACGAAATGTGCAGGTGGTGAATGAAAATGGGCTTTATTTCTTATGTTATTTTAGACTTTTATACAGTGCGTACACTCTTTTTATCCACTTACTTTTCAGTACGCCATATTTGTTCTAGTAATATGCTGACAACTGTACCTACGAACAAACCATTTCCGAATATATATTGCATCACAGACGGCAAGGATTGGAGTGCTCCAGACGGTAAAAACATAACACCACTTCCAAATAATATAGCAACTCCTAAAATCGTTACATTCCTTTCGCTCATTGGCACTTGTTTTATATTATTAAATCCAATTCCAATTAACTGTACGAACGAAGCCATTAAAACGGCCGATGCGACAGCGGATGGCAGAGAGGCTAAGTAGCGGATAATACTTGGAAACAGCGACATACCGACTAATAGTACACATGCAAATAAGAATGAACGCATGTACTTTTGATTTGTTAAACGTATGAAACCTGCCGTTGCTGGTAATGGAACGACACCTACAGTTGAAAACAAAGAGGAAATCATATGCGAAATCCCTCCGACCCACGTACCATTTCTCAACTGTTTTTGTTCAATAGTCGCTTTATGAATCGTAGCTTGATTGATTGCTATAATAGCTGCCACTGTATTTGAAACTAAAATACATACCATAACGAAACTTGATACAGCCATACCTGTATTCCATTTTGGAATTCCCCACGCGAATATATGTGGAAGTTGCACAAAATGAGTTACTTGAGATGGGATCGTCACTTTTCCTGCAATGAGAAAAATAATCCAGCCACTAATTAGCCCTATTAAAACCGCATAACTTTTAACAAACCCTTTTGCGAAGTTGGAGAGTATGACTACGAATAAAAATATGCCAAAAGCAATTAATGCTGTAAATCCATCAATTTGAGAAACAGTAGCTGTAATTCCTAGCATTCCTTTTAAAAATACACCACTTAATTGTAAACATAATAAAAGTAAGAACGTCCCTGTCACGAGCGGCGTAAATAAAAATAAAATACGCCCGATAACTCCCGTTACTCCTAGCCCTATTAAAACAACTCCCGCAACCATCATTCCTAATTCTAAAATTTGCAACGTACTATGTAATTGATCCTGCCCTACAGTTGCATAAGCAAGCACGGTAAATACACCAACCCAAGATCCAGCTGGTCCATCCGCAATCGGAAGCTTATGTCCAAGCCATCCTTGTAAAAAAGAAGATATACCAACTACGAAAAACGTACGCTGCATTAAATAAAATACTTCTTCCGTCGTAAGATGAAATAATCCGCCAACGACAATTGGTAGCGCGATTGAGTTTGCTAATAAAAAAATAAACCATTGCAAAGTTCCCATAATATGATTTTGATTATGTTGATTGTCCAAATTTTCCATCCCTTCTAAACCTTCTATCTAGAAACACACTTTATAATATTACGTAGCTTTTCGAAACAGCACCTTTTGTCCCTTCGTTTTCTTCCCATATCCAAACGTCGCAATATAAACTCCACAAACGATAAAAACAGCTCCAATTATTTGAATGGATGTTACACTTTTCTGCAATATAATATATCCAACTATCATCGTAACAAATGGTTCTAAATTTAAAAACATAGCCGCAGTCGACGCCTCCGTTTTTCTCAATTGATTATTCCAAACAAGTGTACAAATTCCATGCATAAGTATTGCTGTTACAATTAGAAGTAACCAACTCTCTAAAGTATACTGCAATGTTATTCGAGAAAACGTAAAAGCAAGGAACGGTAGCATAATTAAAAAACCAAAAGCGGAAGAGAAGAATGTAACAAAAAATATATCATTTCTATTACCCATTTTCCGGATTAAAACAATAGATAAAGAAAATGATAGCATCGTTATAAAAATCCAAATTATCCCTTCTGAAAAAACGAATCTCTGACCAACACCAATAACAAAAAACACTCCAAAAGTAGCAATTCCTCCGCCTATTACTAACTTAACTGTTAACGGTTCGTTTAAAATAAATACCGCTAGAATAGAAGTCATGACAGGAGTAAGTGCTAATATTAGCGCAGCTGTTGTTGGTTCTGCTGTTTGTAATCCTTCATAAAAAGACCATTGATTAATCGCGACACCTATAATCCCAATTAATAATACACTTTTCATTTCACTCTTTTCTATATATAAGCCTTTCTTACACATAATGGCGTACGCCAGAAAAAACAAATTAATACATAACAACCGGAGTGTCGTTAACAAAACCGGGTGAAATGTATTTACTAAAATTGCCCCAAATACAAAATTACTCCCCCAAACTACTACACATATAAAAAGTAATATATATGTACGTGTCATCTATTCCCCCTCCTTTTCTCGTAAAAAAGAAGGATTCCTATTCTATTATTAGGAACCCTTGAAAATGTATATAAAATTTAGGGAGGTACGTAAATTAAATCAATACACCTTGAACATTCTGCAGAGAACCCGCTACTATTTTTCCACCTTTCATCACAGCAGGTCGTTTCGCTCGTCTAGCAATCGCTTCTGCCGAACAAGTAGCTTGTAAGAAAACGAAATCTGCTTCATCTCCTACTTTAGGCCAAATTTGATTTCCCTCTTGATTCAGTGGTGTTTTTCCACCTGTAATATACGCTAAAGAAGACGATAAAGATTTCTCATCAATCCAGCGATACTTTTCTGCTAAACGTCCTACTCTTTCAAAAATATCAGCATTTCCAAATGGTCCCCATGAATCAAACATACTATCACAGCCTAAAGAAACAGAAACACCCTTTTCTGTAAGCATTGGTACCGGTGGCATATTTCTATTAATTGGTACTGTCGTAATAATAGACATTCCTCTTTCAGCTAATAAATCTGCCATATCTGCTCCTTCTTCTTTAGATACATCTCCTAGACTAAATGCATGACTGACAGCGACACGTCCGTTCCATCCAGCATCTCCTGTGAATTGAGCTAATTTTTTAATTGTATAAATGCCTAAATGCCCTGCATCGTGTAAATGTAAATCCACATCCGCATTTGCCTCTACAGCAATTTCCATCATATCAAACAGCGATTTTTCAATATTGTTATCTACAGTCGCCGGATCTACTCCGCCTACTAAAGTTGCACCCATCTTCATCGCTTCCCTCATAAGAGAATGCGCTTCTGTACGAAGTAAACCGTGCTGCGGGAATGCGACGATTTCATATGTAAACGCACCTTTCATATTTTCTAACGTTTGATGTACAGATTCTAAGTTTTTAAGACCGATATACGGATCAATATTTACATGCGTCCGAATGTGAGTCGAACCTGCATTTAAAATGTTACGTAATAACAATTCCGCTCTTTCTCCAGTAGTTTGAGCTAAAATCGGTAACTCCTGCCTTTCTAATTCTAATCTTTCAATAATATTTTTCACTTGTGTGCATGCTTCCCATGGACCACCAAGCCTTGTCTTATCAAGGTGAAAGTGATTTTCCACAAATGATGGAAGAACTAGCAATTCTTTTGCATCTCTCGTTTCATACTCTGTTTGCAGCTGTACATCTGCAAGTACAATCTTTGCAATCTTTCCATCCTGTATAAGTAAATGATGCAAAGCTGTTTCTGTACCTGTAACTATTTCATTATTAAACTTGTAACCTGTTTCTAATCGTACATTCGTTAACCAATACACTTTTTGCATTTCAATCATCCTCTCAAACAAGATTATTTATAGCCATTTTTTGCAAACTTCCAGCAACAACATTCCCTTTATATAAAACCGCACAACGCTCTGTTTGTCTTGCCACGACCTCTGCAGAACATGATGCTTTCGTAAAGACAATATTTGCTTCATCACCTATTTTCGGCCATTGACGATTTCCTTGATCATCTAATATAGATTTTCCACCCGTAATAAACTGGAGTGCATTTCCTAAAGAGCGTTCATCGATCCACCTAAATCTTTCTGCTAGACAATTTGCCTTCTGCAACATATCTCCCGTCCCAAATGGAGACCAGTGGTCAGTAATACTATCGTTACCTAACGACACTTTCACACCTTTACGATTTAATAAAGGAACTGGAATCACATGTCTACTAATCGGAACCGTTGACGTTATATCGATCCCTAATAGCGCAAGCCGTTCAGCCATTTCCTCAGCTTCCTCTACTGATACATCCCCAAGTCCAAGAGCATGACTAATTGTCACTCGTCCTTGCCAACCAGCATCTTCTGTTAATGCTGCCAATCTCTTCATTGTAAATATTCCAAGCTGATCAGCATCATGTAAATGGATATCAATATCTGAATCAAACTCTACTGCAATATCCATAATTGTATTTAATGATTTTTCAATATTACCGTCTACTGTAGCTGGGTCTACTCCACCTACTAAATGAGCTCCCATACGCATAGCGTCTTTTACAAGCCCTACGGAATTACTTCTCAACAAACCGTGTTGCGGGAATGCTACAATTTTCGCTGATAACTTATCTTTATACGTTTCTAGTGCCGCAATCGTTGCTTCTAAATTCCCCAGACCAATTACAGGATCAATATTGCAATGCGTTCGAATATTCGTTGCTCCATTTTCAAGGAGTAATTGCAACATTTTCTTCGCTCTACTCTGTGCAGTTGCTAATTGCTTCGGAAGAATAGTTTGCTCCTCATTAATACGAGTAAATATATTTTTAACTGGTGTACATGCTTTCCAAGGGCCACCATAATACGTTTTGTCGATATGAATATGCATTTCTTCAAATGCTGGTACTGCCAATAATCCATTTGCATCTACTACTTCTCCATCTTGTTTTGATACGATCCCAGGTAATATTTTCATTATCTTCCCATCTTCAATAAACAAACTACAAATTTCCGTTTCTGTACTTGTAACTCGTGATTCCTCATATACGTACCCAGATTCAAGTTTCACATTCGTTAACCAATATGTTGATTTTGTATTCACTCTTCCAATCTCCCTTCGTATCATTAAATTTTCTTACTAAACACATGAAACAACAGTAGACAAAGCGTTCCATCAGTGAAAGATAACACTTTACACTGATGGAATTTTCTATTTTACTGTAGCTCTACACCTTCAAGTCGCAAATAGCCAGATGGATCAATCCAAAATCCTTTTATATTTTTCGTAGTTGCTGCAATATGATTAATTCCTCGAATTGGTACTAACAAAGCATCTTTCAATTCAATTTCTTGCAGCTGTTTATACAAATCTTTTCTCTTAGTCTCATCTTTTTCTTTTCTAGCATCTTCTATTAATTTGTCTACTGCTGGATTGTTATAGAAAAATTGGTTACCAGTTGTACCATGTGAACTGGAGTGGAACAAGTTATATTGGTTATAATCACCATCACCTGTTGCATTTCCCCAACCGCCAACAAACATAGCATGTTCTGATTTATTAGTTGCAGCTAAAAACGCACCATATTCCATTACTTTTATTTCTACTTCAACACCAATCCCTTTTAATTGAGATTGAATTACTTCCACTAGCGACATTCTAACTTTACTGTCATTCGTCCAAATCGTTGTTTTAAATCCATTTGGATAACCAGCTTCTGAAAGTAACTTCTTCGCAGCATTAATGTCATACTTATATCCTTTTACATCTTTCGTATAACCGAATACTTTAGGGGTCATTACGGAATTCACTTCAGTCCCAACATTGTTATATACACCTTTTAAAATCCCTTTCGTTTCAATTGCATGTGCAATTGCTTGACGAACGAGCGGATTATCAAATGGCTTTTTCTGTACATTGAATCCAATGTATTCCACACCTAATCCTTCGTTTTCAATTAACTCCATAGATGGTGAATTCTTCACTCGCTCTACCTCAGTTACAGGTAAATTCTCTGCAATGTGAGCTTCACCAGTTTCAATCATTCCAATACGTGTTGCATCTTCTGGTACTACTTTGAATACAACTTCATCAACCTTTGTTTTTTCGCCCCAATAATTTTTATTCTTCTCAAGGCGAATTTCTTCACCTGGTTTCCATGATTTAAAAGTAAATGGACCTGTCCCAACTGGATGCTGCGCTAAACCTTTTCCTTTCTCATCAATTGCTTTCGGACTTAAAATACTTCCTTCATTACTTGCGAAAATAGATAAAAGAGGTGAATATGGGTATTTCAATACGAACTGTACTGTGTATTCATCAATTACTTTTATTTCTTGGATCATGGAATAAACAGTTGCTCGATTTGAACCTACTTTCGGGTCTAATACACGTTCAAAGTTTTTCTTTACTGCCTCAGCATTAAATGGTGCACCGTCTTGGAATGTCACTCCTTGTTGCAGTTTAAATTCCCAATTTAAATCATCAATTTGTTTCCATTCCTTTGCTAACATCGGCTTAAAATCCATGTTTTTATCCCGTTGTACAAGGTTTTCATAAACTTTATGGTACACAATACTCGCTGAAGGAATGTTTGTAATAAAATGTGGATCTAAATTATCAGCATCTGACAGTCTAGCAATCGTTAAAACGCCACCTTCTTTTGCCCCTTTACTCCCCGATCCTTCGTTGCCTGTCTTCTTATTAGATGAACATCCTGCTAGAAAAACTGAAAGACATAAAATTGTGATAAAGCAAATCACAAATCCCCTTTTGAACCTCATCGCCCTTCCCCCTCCACTTTCTTTTATCTCTACATCATAAAGTGAAACATCATAGCCTTTTCATATGCTCGTAAATTCCCCACACTACCCACCATCCTAATAGTAGATAACAGCCAATCCCCCCTTCAAATAATTTCAATTGCAAATTTGTTTATGTATTTGTAATTATAAATAACTTTGCCAAAAAAGTTTTTAAACATCTTTACCTCTATTTGCACTTTCTTTACTATTTGAATTTTCTGAATTTATTTTAAACATTTTTACTTGTATTTGCATTTTCTTTACTTATTGTTTTAAATCCGTTGACTTAAATGAATTTTCTGATAATTTATTCATAAAGAAAAGGAGGTATGAAAAATGGAAGTTCGTCTTTCTAAAGAAGAAAAAACTTCTTTACAAACGATTCAAACGAAGAACATATCGAAAATGAAAACTGGTTATCGAAAACTACGGAAAAATAAAATGGCATTTATCGGGGGGATTATCGTTCTTTTCTATATTTTAATAGCGTTATTTGCCCCATTATTAGCACCCTATAATCCATTTGACATTCAATTAGTCAACAAGTTACAAACTCCCTCTATGGACCATTGGATGGGAACGGATGATAAAGGTAGAGATATTTTAAGCCGTCTTATACATGGGACACGCCTATCATTACTAGTTGGATTTTCTTCTGTATTTATAGGTGCACTGTTCGGTATTATTCTCGGTATCATTTCTGGTTATTACGGGGGATGGTTTGACACAGTTATTATGAGAATCATTGATATTATGCTAGCATTCCCTGGTATTTTACTTGCCCTTGCTATTGTGGGTGCTCTAGGACCAAGCCTTATGAATGTAATTATCGCTATTGGATTTTTCTCAATACCAATGTTCGCTCGTATCGTTAGAGCTTCTACATTAACAGTAAAAAAACTGGAGTATATCGATGCTATAAGAGCTCTAGGGGCAAGTGATTTCACCATTATTATGAAGCACATATTCCCTAACATTTTATCACCTATTATTGTCCAAGCCACTTTACGCTTAGCTACAGCGATTTTATCTGCTGCCGGATTATCATTTTTAGGTCTCGGAGCGCAACCACCTTCACCTGAATGGGGAGCGATGTTAAGTAATGGACGTGACTTTTTATTTACTGCACCACATATCGCAATGTTTCCAGGAATCGCAATGTCTACACTTGTAATCGGTTTAAACATGTTTGGTGACGGATTACGTGATGCACTAGATCCGAGACTTAAAAAATAGAAAGGGGCAGTATACATGCTAATGTTTATATTTCGTAGAATGCTACAATTAATTCCCGTTCTTTTCGGCGTTGTATTCGTTGTGTTCTTAATTATGCAAATGGTACCGGGTGATCCAGCCCTCCTTATCGCTGGTGAAGGAGCATCTAAAGAAACTGTCGAACAAATACGTCACCAATTAGGATTGGATAAACCATTTATCATGCAATATTTCTCTTATATTGGAAACATATTACAAGGTGATTTCGGGGTTTCGATTCGTTCAAATCGCCCTGTACTAGACGAAGTATTAATACGCCTACCAATCACCATTGAACTCGCATTATGTAGTATCGTCATTACGGTAGTAATTGGTATGATAGCTGGAATCATCTCCGCTACGAAGCAATATTCTTGGACAGATGTTTCTATTATGATTATCGCTTTATTAGGTGTCTCATTGCCGAGTTTTTGGTTTGGACTTATGCTCATTTTTTACTTCTCTGTCCAATTTCAAATATTCCCCGTTTCTGGTTGGGGAACTTGGATGCACATGATTCTACCAGCTCTCACACTAGGGGCATCTGGTGCAGCAATTGTAGCACGTATGACCCGCTCAAGTATGCTTGATGTCATACGTCAAGATTATATACGAACAGCAAGGGCAAAGGGAGTAAAAGAAAGAGTTGTTATATATAAACACGCTCTGAGAAATGCATTAATTCCTGTTATTACAGTTGTCGGGCTACAATTTGGAGCTCTTTTGGGCGGCACAGTTTTAGTAGAATCTGTTTTCGCTATAAATGGACTTGGAAGATTAATTGTCGACGCCATTCGAATGAGAGATTTACCAATGTTACAAGGGGGCGTCTTAATCGCATCTGTTATCTTCGTACTAGTCAATCTTATTGTTGATATTTTATACCGTTATTTCAATAAACGCATTGAGCTAAATTAAGGGGGTGCACAAACATGAATAAAAAGGAAGAAGTGCTACATGTAACAAATTTAAAAACGCATTTCTTTACAGACGAAGGTGTAAGTAAAGCTGTTGATGGTTTGAATTTCTCTGTTTCCAAAGGAGAAACCCTTGGAATCGTCGGGGAATCTGGGTGCGGGAAAAGCATTACTTCCCTATCAATTATGAGATTAATCGATCGAGAAAGTGGCAGTAAAATAGAAGGTAATATTTTATTTAAAGGTAAAAATTTATTACAGCAAAGTGAAGCAGAAATGCGTACTATTCGTGGCAATCAAATCTCAATGATTTTCCAAGAACCAATGACATCATTAAATCCAGTGTATTCTGTTGGTGAACAAATCGCTGAAGCGATTCGCATTCATCAAAAATTAAATAAAAAGGAAGCTTGGAATAAAGCTGTCGATATGCTGAAGCTAGTCGGCATCCCTTCTCCTGAAAAACGTGCAAAACAAGAACCTCATGAACTAAGCGGGGGAATGCGACAACGTATTATGATTGCAATGGCACTCGCTTGTAATCCAGATTTGCTCATTGCAGATGAACCAACAACTGCCCTTGATGTAACAATTCAATCCCAAATATTAGCGCTTATGAAATCTCTTCAAACCCAACTAGGTATGGGAATCATCATGATCACTCATGACTTAGGAGTCGTATCAGAAACATGTGATAGAGTTGCAGTTATGTACGCTGGAAAAATCGTGGAATACGCAGATGTCGAGCATATATTTACTAGCCCAAAGCATCCCTATACAATCGGTCTTCTTCAATCTCTTCCAAGACTTGATACAGACCAAGAAGAACTACAAACTATTCCAGGTTCCGTACCAAGTCCATACCATATGCCAAGCGGGTGTCGCTTTGCTGATCGATGCACACATGCAAAAGAACTATGTCGCACTGCTCTTCCAGAACTTCAAATGACACAAGACGGAAGCGAAGTTCGGTGCTGGATGTATACAGACCTTTGGAATAAATCATTTGCGGAAGAATTGGAGGTATTATAAAATGTCTACTACTACGAAAGCAAATAAACAAGAGTTATTACAAGTACAAAATTTAAAACAATACTTCCCTATAAAAAGGGGTATTCTAGGGCGATCTATAGACTACATTAAAGCAGTTGACGATATTAGTTTTACAGTTTACGAAAAGGAAACTGTCAGTATTGTAGGTGAATCTGGATGTGGGAAGTCAACTACTGGGCGTGCAATACTACGCCTTGATACACCGACTAGTGGAAAAATCGTATTTCAAGATAAGAATTTACTAGAATTAAATAAATCGGCAATGCGAAAAGTTCGAAAAGATTTACAAGTTATTTTCCAAGATCCATTTGCTTCTTTAAACCCTCGGCAAACTGTAGGCAGCATTTTAGAAGAAGCTATGTCTATTCAAAACGTATGCCAAAAAGAACAGCAAAAAGAAAAGGTTATTGAATTACTCGGTAAAGTTGGTCTTCCACCTGATGCAGTAAAACGCTATCCACATGAATTTAGTGGTGGCCAACGTCAAAGAATTGGTATCGCTCGTGCCTTAGCTGTTAATCCAAAGCTCATCATTTGTGACGAAGCTGTATCCGCTTTAGATGTTTCAGTACAAGCACAAGTTTTAAATTTATTAAAGCAATTACAACGACAATATGGATTAACATACTTATTCATCTCTCACGATTTAGCTGTCGTTCGTCACATCTCAGATCGCATCATCGTAATGTATCTTGGCACCATTGTTGAAATCGCCGATAAACATTCTCTTTTTAACAATCCGCAACACCCTTATACAAAAGCACTTCTATCTGCGATTCCTACTATTAGTGCAGGCACAAAAAAGGAACGTATTGAACTTAAAGGAGACCTTCCCTCTCCTTTAAATCCCCCAAAGGGCTGTCGTTTTCATACTCGTTGTCCATATGCAATCGAACAATGTACAACAGAGCAACCTAGTTTTCAATCTATAAGTGAAGATCACAAAGTAGCATGTCACATCATTCGAATCTGAATAATAGAAATATTTTCAACATTTTAGTAT